>NZ_JANSHQ010000131.1:0-3721 GCF_047461715.1 Synechococcus sp. R8-2
GGCGCATCCGCCCAAACCGCAGCTGCCTTGATCCTTGAAGGTTACCGGCGGGATCCAACCCTGACATCTACCCATCTCCTGCTTTTTTGCCAAGCGTTCCTTTTGCCAATCATTTAAGATACAGCCACTACTGCGCAGAGCTAAATTGTCTTTTCCCCTTTCCCCTTCAGATCCTGTTGGCAAGAGGGAGCCTTCCCGTGGGCCAGGCCATGAAGAACGGGAGCGGCCCTACTGGCTAGCTTGGGCCCGCATCAAAGGGATTGGCCCCCACCGCCTGAAACGGCTGGCGGAGTTTTTTGGATCCCTGGAGCGGGCTTGGCAAGCGGATGCCCCGGCCCTGCGGCAGGTGGAAGGCATTGGCCCCACCCTGGCCCAGGCTATTGTCTCTGCCCGTCCTGGCCTTGATCCCGAGCAGATCCTGGAGGAAACCCTCAAAGCGGGGATCCCCTTTCTCACGCCTGCAGATCCGGACTATCCGCCGCTGCTGTGGGAGGTGCCAGATCCCCCGCCCATTCTCTATGCCCTAGGAGAATGTCCCAATTGGCAACAGCCGGCTATTGCCATCGTCGGCACCCGCGCCCCTACGGCCTACGGTCGACAGTGGACCCAGAAAGTCAGCGCTGCCCTGGCGGAAGCTGGCTGTGTGGTGGTCTCGGGGCTGGCAACGGGGATCGACGGCATTGCCCACCAGGCCTGTCTGGATGCCGGCGGCAAGACGGTGGCCGTGGTGGGAACGGGGGTGGACAAAGTTTACCCAGCTCACCATCAAGCTCTCTACCGGCGCATCCTGGCCCAAGGGGCCATCCTCAGCGAATATCCCCCCGGCACGCCACCGGCCAAGGAGCATTTTCCCCAGCGCAACCGCATCATTGCCGGCCTCTGCCGCGCCACTTTGGTGATGGAGGCTCCGGAAACCTCGGGAGCGCTAATTACTGCTCACCTGGCCAACCACTACGGTCGGGAAGTGTATGCCCTGCCGGGGAACATCGACACGGCAGCAGCCCGCGGCTGCCTGCAGCTCATCCGCGACGGCGCCGGCATGATCCTGGGGATCGAGGAGCTGTTGAAAGACTTGGGCCTCCTCCAGGGATCCCCTGTGCTAAAGCAGCCCTCGTCCACTGGCCCCAGCGATCCCCAACAGCAACTGCTCTGGCAGCTGCTAGGGGAGGGCATCCTCAGCCTCGATGCCCTGGCCCAGGCTAGCCAGATGGATATTGCCACCCTTTCCAGTACCCTGCTGCTTATGGAATTGGAAGGCTGGCTGGTACAACTGCCGGGGATGCGCTACCAGCGGGCTCGCTGAGGCTGGATCCCTGCACTGCTTCTCCGATAGGAGCACGGCAAGCGGGATCCTCGTGGCGGGGGTTGTTCACATAGGTGCTGACCGGATAAGCCGCCATGGCTTCTGCTGGGTAGGGGCGGAGCAAGGGCAAAAGCAGCTTGGGATCCTGCACCTGGGGATCCAGCCAGAGGTCGTAGTCGTTTTCCGTCAAAATCACGGGCATCCGCTCGTGAAAAAGCTGCATCAGACGGTTGGCGGCAGTGTTGAGGATGGCACAGGTTTCCACCTCCACCCCCTCTGGACTGCGCCAGCGTTCCCAAATGCCGGCAAAGGCAAATACCGGTCGATCCAGCAGGTGAAACCAGTAGGGTTGTCTGCCCTTCTTGGCCGTACCTGAGTCGGCCCACTCGTAGAAACCATCGGCCGGGATCAAGCAGCGACGACGGCGGAAAGCTTCGCGGAAAGAAGGCTTCTCAGCTACTGTCTCAGCTCGGGCATTGATCCAGCCGGCCTGAGGAGCTCGGCTCCAGCTGGGGATCAAGCCCCAGCGAAAATGGGTTGCCTCGCGCTGAAGGGATCCCGCCACCACCGCCAGCACCGGCTGAGAAGGAGCGATGTTATACCGGGGGACAGCTGCCCTTTCTTGGGCTGCCGCCGGCAAGCCAAAATGCTGCCTCAGCACTTCTGGCGCCACTCCCAGGCTAAACCGTCCACACATGCTTGTCCCCCAAATGACCCACCGACAGGATCCCCTAAACCTTGGTGGAAATGCCCAGCAACTGCAGGATCCCGCGCAGGGGAATCTCCACCCACTCGGGGCGGTGGTTCAACTCATAGCCCAGCTCGTAAATGGCTTTTTCCAGCAGATAGGCGTCCAACAACACCTCTATCTCTTGCAGGCTGCGGGGCAAAAAAGCCGCTTGGGAAGCCACCTGCAGATATTCGGCCAAAAAGCCCGCGCAGACCCAGCGGTGCCAAAACTGGGCCCACCGCATCATGTCGGGGCAGTGGTCGGCGCAGACCAAGCCGCTCTCCAGTTGCTGGCGCAAAGCTGTGTGGACAGCATAGTGGAAGGATCGCAGCATCCCCGCCACATCCCGTAAGGGGCAACGCTTGAGACGCCGTTCGCCCAAAGAGCGGGCCGGCTCCCCTTCAAAGTCGATGATGACAAAGTCTTTGCCGGTAAACAGCACCTGGCCCAGGTGATAATCCCCGTGGCAGCGGGTACGCAGGGCGGTGATCTTCCGCTCCAGGATCAGGCGGAAGCGGCTCATGATTTCCCCTTCTTGGTCGCAAACAGCCCGAGCCAAGTTGGCCTCTGCTTCCGGCAGCTTGGGGAGCTGCTTATAAGGACTCCGTCCCGCTGACACGAACAGCAGCGGAAACACCTGCCCCACCAAGTTGCGCATGGACTGGTAAACGGAGCGCTGGTACAGGCTGGAGAAAGGCTCTGGGGCAAAGTCTTTGTTCTCCGTATCGGCAGCCAGGGCGATGTGCAGCTCGGCGGTGCGCTTGGCCAAGATCCGCACCGATTCTAGGTAGCTGCCGATGGTGGCGTAGGCCAGCTCCGGCAAGGGCTGTTGGGAAAGCTCCAAGAAGGATCCCTGCGGCACGGGCACGGGATCCACCTCTTGGTAGTGAACCAGCACCGCCTCAAAAAATTGCCCCAGGCTGTCCAGGGTGTAGTGCCAGGCATCTCCCTCGTTGGGGATGTACTCCTGCAAAATGGCCAGGGTAATGGGCTGATCGGCGGGATCAAACCCACGGGCCCCGCGACGACGGCGATACTCCAGGGATCCCAGCAGCCGTGGCACCCGCACCTGGGGATGGTGCTCCAGCAGGTAGCGGCCTATCTCCAGCTCTGGGTTTACCCCCTCGGCCACCCGGTGGTAGAGCTTGAGGAGGTAGTGGTTGCCATAGACAACGGAGGCGTAGCTCTGCTCCGCCTTGAGGAGGCGGGGTTCCAGGTCATGCTCAAGGGCAGCAAAGCTAGTGGCCCAGAGCTCTCCCTGACGGTGACGCAGGCGGCCCTGCTGGGCAATTAGCTGCAGCAGCCGCAGCAAGAAGCTTTTGTCAGCCAGAGCGTTGAAAATTACTCCCGCCGGCCCTCCGGCCACTTGCACAGGGAGGATGACCGCCTGGGGCATCTCTAGGCGCAGGTGTACGGCTGCTTCTTGGGTGGCATAGCCCACAGGGAGAGAGTAGAGCTGCGTATCGCCCTCGATAAACTCGGCCTGGAGAAGCAAGATCTGGCTGCCCAGCAAGGACTCCTCTTCTCGGCGGCAGGGGATAGCCTGCAGGATATGGATCGCCTGGAGCTGGCGGTTTTGGGAGCCAAACCAACGACAGCGGTAGAGGTAGTCCGCCAAGACTGCCTCCAGCTGCTTTTGGCTTTCCCCTTGCAAGAGACTGTCCCAACTACCACTTTGAACAACCAGA
>NZ_JANSHQ010000132.1:0-2693 GCF_047461715.1 Synechococcus sp. R8-2
AAAGCGCTCCGCACCGCTGTCGGGAACGACTCTTGAGCCGTCAAGACATCAGCTCTATTGCTCCGCACTGCCTCCGGCAGGGTTGAGGCCGCATTCGCAGAAGCGTCACGTAGCGATAAAGGGAGAGGCAGGCCCAGGTCTGCCAACGTGGGTAGGGTGATCGAGCGCAGCTCGGCCCGGTTGGCCTCCAGATAGCCGGCCCAGCGCTGCAGTTGGGGGAAGGAAGGCTGCAAGGTGCGGATCCCTTCTGAGATGGGCATATCCGGCAGCAACACCGTCCAGATGGTGGCCGAAACCGAGAGTTTCACCATCAACTCGGCAATGGCCCAGTTCACCTGCGGATCCAGAGTCAGGATCAACAGAGTTTCCGCATGGTCGATATCGGCCTTCAACAAAGCAGACTCGTTCAGTACAGCTTCCTGCAGGGATCCGGGGATGGCTTCTGGCTTGCCGACTTCCTGGCTTGGGGCAGACTTGTGGTTGCCGTTGCCGTCAGAGGAATGAAGTTGTGGGGGCAAGCCATCTGCTGGACGACGCTTCGGCGTTCCTGACAGGGATGTGGAGGACTTACGGGATGGCGGGATGGAGTCCTTACCGTCTGTTGGGTGGGGAGCTTTGTAGCTGCCGTGCCCATTTTTGGAAGACCCAGAAACCAACGGGATCACCTCGACCGTCTGGTTGAGCGAGCGCATCAACTGGGCCAATTGGTTGGTGAGGGGATGATCGCCGATGATTATGGTGGAACTGCCCTGATCCAGACCCAGCCAACGGGCCACCCAAGCCGCGGTCAGCCCCTGTACCGTCACCGTCACCGAGATGGTCAAAAACACCAGCGCCTTGAGGGCATCCCCCCCAGTAATGCCCCGTTCTGTCAGCAGAATGGCAAACAAGGAGGCCACCGAAGCCGCCACAATGCCCCGAGGAGCCAGCCAAGCCACAAACAGCTTCTGCCGCCAATTCAGGTCGCTGCGCCAGGTACACAGCCACACGCTCAAGGGGCGGATGACCAGCATCAAGCACAGCACTGTGGCCAGGGATCCCCAGCCCAGGGCAAACACCGCCTTGAGGGAGAGCGTGGCAGTCAGCAGGATAAAGATCACAGAGATGGCCAACACCACCAACTGGCCGTGAAACTGCCGCACACCCCGCTCGGCAATGGCCGCCTTCTGCCGCACCACCAGGCCCGCCATCACCACTGCCATCAGCCCCGCCTCCGATCGCAGCGACTGGGCCAAGGCAAACACCCCCAGGGCCCCCGCCAGCACCACCGAGTTGCGCAACTCCTCGGTTAAAAACTGCCGCGACCAGAGCAGGAAGGATCCCATCAGCCAGCCCCCCAGCGCTCCCACCGCCGACCCGATGGCCAGACGGCTGGACAACTGTTCCAAGGCCATGAGAAAACTGGGATGGCCGGAGAGCACCACCTGCAGCACCACCACCGCCAAAATGGCCCCGATGGGATCGATCAGCACCCCTTCTCCCTCCAGGAGCGTGCTGACTGCCGGATCGACCCGTACCCGCTTCAAGATGGGGTTGATCACCGTCGGCCCTGTTACCACCACCAGGGATCCAAACAAAAAAGCCAGCCGCCAGGGAAACTCCCCCAGATAGTGAGCTGCTGCCGCTCCCCCCACCAAGGTCAGCAGGGATCCCAACAAAACCAAGTTGCGCAGGCTATCCGATACCTGATTGAGACGTTGCAGCCGCAGGTTCAGTCCCCCCTCAAACAAGATCAGAGCCACCGCCAACGACACCAGCGCTTCCAGCCCGGATCCCATGACTTGGGGGTGAACCCAGCCCAAACCATCTGGCCCCAGCAACAGGCCAAACAGCAGCAGGAATACAATGCTGGGCACTTTGACAAAATTGGCCAGCACCTGAGCAGCGATCCCAGCCACCAGGGCTAGCGTAAACAGGATCGTCAGCTCAAATGAATCTTGCATATTGAGGCTTAACCGAACGCAATAGCGGGACGGAGCCCTTACCTTTCCAGCTACTGAACGCCAACCCTCTCATTGTTTCCATCGTTTTGTTTCCATCGTTAACGTCGTTATTACTCCGCAACGCTAACGCCAATACAGACTGCTGGAAAGTCTCCAATCGTCAAGGTGGCTCTGCCCATCACGTCAGCAGTTCATGAGCTCGAACATGCAGAGTTAACATTTAGTTAACCTCTGTGTGCTGGCTTCATAAAGTTGCAAAAGCTACACCCAGCTCCACTCTTTCTACAGTACACACGACTTACCTCAACCTATCACAGAGCGAGCTTGACGACCACTCTGGCATTGGGAGCCCTGTTGGAATGAAGGCCAATTAACATGCTGCCAAAAATCTCCCCTTCTAGGCTTTCTCGCCTTCCGGGTGGCTGAGACCCGTCTCTAAGGGCTTAACGCGACGGATGGGCAGATTGGCAATGAGAGCAGTCGTTCCCCCTTCCGTAGCCAAATGAAACTGCATCCCCTCTGAATCCAGCTCCACATAGCGCGACACCACCCCCAAAATCTCCAGGCGCATCGATTCCAGTGCCGCTGGGGTGAGATCAGCGCGGTCATGGGCCAAGATCAGCTTCAACCGTTGCTTGGCTTGCTGGCGGCTGTTGCCGGAGTGCCGAGAAAAAAGCTGATCCAAAAAATCGAGGAGCATAGGTTTTGTTGGCTTTGTTACTCAGTTGTAAACAGGTCAAAATTGCCATT
>NZ_JANSHQ010000133.1:0-2984 GCF_047461715.1 Synechococcus sp. R8-2
TTGGTGGTGAACCGCCTGCGGGGGGTACTCAATGCGGTGGCGGTCAAGGCTCCGGCTTTTGGGGATCGGCGCAAAGCCATGCTGGAAGATATCGCCATTCTCACCGGCGGGCAGCTCATCTCTGAGGATGTTGGCATCAAGCTGGATAAGGTCACCCTGGACATGATGGGGGTGGCCCGCAAGATCACTGTCACCAAAGACAAGACCACCATTGTGACCGATGGCAGCACCAAAGCGGCGGTGGAAAAGCGGGTGGCTCAAATTCGCAAGCAACTAGAAACCACCGATTCCGAGTACGACCGCGAGAAACTGCAAGAACGCATCGCCAAGTTAGCCGGGGGAGTGGCGGTGATCAAAGTGGGGGCTGCCACTGAAACAGAACTCAAAGATCGCAAGCTGCGCATTGAGGATGCCCTGAATGCCACCCGAGCTGCGGTGGAAGAAGGGATCGTCCCTGGCGGCGGGGCGACGCTATTGCACCTCTCCAAAGGGATCCCGGCTTTCAAGGCCAAGTTGAATGCCGAAGAACAGGTGGGGGCAGAAATTGTTTACCGAGCCTTGCAGGCCCCTCTCTTTCAGATTGCCCACAATGCCGGTCTGGAAGGGTCAGTGGTGGTGGAAAAGGTTTTGGAGAAGGAGATGCCCTTTGGCTTCGATGCCCTGAGCGGAACCTATGTGGATATGTTTGCCCAGGGGATCGTCGATCCGGCCAAAGTGGTGCGCTCAGCGCTGCAAAACGCGGCTTCCATAGCCGGAATGTACCTCACAACCGAAGCGATTGTGGTGGAAAAGCCTGAGCCCAAGCCGGCGGCTGGCTCTGCACCTAAGGGGATGATGTAGTCTTGCGAAAGTGAGCCTTCTGGGAAGGGATCAGTCTTGGATGTACTCCTCGCCAGAGATCAGGGCAGCTTCGGCTTTTTGAAACTCCCTGCCCAAGTAGGCCGCATGGCTGAGCTGGGAGACCACTCTCTCCTGCTCCTTTTCAAAGAGCTGTACACACAGTTCTTTGGCCGTGCGCCCAACATACACCCGTTCAGGGGATCGGTTGACGGAGCCCTTTGCCGGGATCACAGCTCCTGTTTCCGGATCGGTGGCCAGCCCCCGCTCATTGATGACGGTGCTGTAGTACTTGGCGCAAATGAGGTTCTGCTCCCGATCCAAGTAGATGACGAAATAGCCCGCCGGATCCAGATCCAGGGGGCGGCGGGAGAGATGGTCGTCAATGCTGCGAATCTGCTCGCTCAGGGGCTTGGAGGAAGGGGACATAGAACGGCTGACCCAGAACCACACAGGAGAAACGTAGCCGGGACTACTTTTGGCTGCTCTCATTGTGGCAGATGAACCCAATCTTTGGGCAGCCTTTGGGGTGGTTGACTTCCTTCCCAGCTTGAACGGTGGGGCTGGTCATATACCCGATGAAGGGGATCCTGTGCGGGCCATCCACCTGAGGTCTCAGAGCTTGGATTAGCGCGGGGCAACCCGATAGAATCGGGTGGCCGTCACCCACTGGTCGGAAGGGATCCCCTCGACGATGATGGCGCGGGCAATGGCATTGCCCAGTTGGGATCCCCGCACCCGCACGTCGGCAAAGGAGCCACTCTGCTCAAAAGAGGCAATCTCCTGGAAGTTCAGCGGACGGGGGGATGCCACCGCTAACACCTGGGCTTGGCCGAAGGGCGGAGCGATGGTCAACCGGTAGCTGGCCCCTGGCGGCGGGAAGGTGCGCACTTCTCCGGCCCGCAGAAACTCGTTGCCACCGGAAAAGCGGTTGGGCAAAATCAGATGGGTACGGCCATCGGCTTGGATGCTGAACAGGTAAACGTAGGCATCGCGGTTGGTGCTCAGGGTAATGGCAATCGGCTCGCCAGGCCGGTAGATGGGGTTAGACCCGTGCCGATCCAGCTCCAGATTCACCCGCAGGTCGGAAGGAACGGGGTTGACAATGATGGAGCGAGTGCCAGCATCCAACTGACGGGTATCGGCCAGTTGCAGCCTCTGTAAAGGAGGGCAGATGCCCAGGGTTTGCGGAAAAACGGCGGTGGCCGGAGCTACAGACAGCCCCAAAGCCAGCGGTAGGAAAAGCAGTTTGGCATTCATGGTTCACACCCAATCAATGGCTATGTTCATCCTAGGAAGGGGCGCAGGTTATGCGGGTCAGGCTTTGCGCAATCTCCAATCTCTTGCCGCGGCAGTTTCTCCTGCTGCAGATGGCACCCCCAAGAGGGAAAAGACGGTAAACCAGCGGGGGCACGGCTCTGTTCTCGGTACCTGGGATGGGAATTGGGGGCAACACGTTTGGCAAGGGTTAATCTACAGGTAAGGGATCCCTTCCTCATGCCAGCTTCCCAGTCAACCCCCAACTTGCTCATGGCTCACGACAGCTACCAAGAAGGCATCGCAGCGGTACAAGCGGGCGATTTCCAGGCTGCCATCCAAGCGTTTCGCCAGGCGGTTGCTGCCGATCCAACCCATACCGAAGCTCGTTACAAGCTGGCCTGGGTACTGGGCATGAGCGGCTATCTGGATCCGGCCCTGGCAGAGCTGGAAGCCGTTTTGGCGGCAGATCCCAACCATGTGGCAGCCCATTACAATCGAGGGGCCCTCCTCTTGCAAAAGGCCCAACTGGAAGCCGATGAGGATGGACAAATCGATCTGGCCGTTCTGCAACAGGCGGAAGCAGCCTTTCAAGCGGTAATGCGCTTGGATCCCACCGACCAACGGGCCTTTGCCTTCCTCAATTTGGTCAAGCGGGCCATTCGCAACCATCAGGCGTCCACTCAGGTCTCCGGCGGCAGTGGCGGGTAAATCTGTGGGGGTTGTGGTCGGCTGGTGATTGCACAGCCTGAAGCCCATTGCGTAGCATAAGTAAATGAATAATGAATAAAGTCTGGGGATCCCGGCAATTTGGAGAGGTGTCCGAGCGGTTTAAGGAAGCAGTCTTGAAAACTGCCGTGGTTGACGCCACCGTGGGTTCGAATCCCACC
>NZ_JANSHQ010000134.1:0-3635 GCF_047461715.1 Synechococcus sp. R8-2
TGGGGAGCAGAAGACTGATTATGCGGATCCTCTCTCTCGCTTTACAAAACTTCAAATCTCATGAGGATGCCGTCTTCACGTTTGAGCCAGGTATTAACGCCATTTGCGGAGAAAACGGAGCGGGCAAGACCAGCATTTTGGAAGCCATTGCCTGGGTTTTGTTCGACTACTGCCCCTACAGCCAAGAAGAAATCATTCGCTCCGGGGCCAACGACGCAGTGGTGACTGTGCAATTTATCTCCCAATGGGATCAGCGCACCTACGATGTTCGCCGCAGCGTAACGCAGGGATATCGTCTCTTTGATCCCCAGCTGAAGCAGCGCCTAGAGTATGAGCGCAAGTCCGATGTGCTGCCGTGGCTGAGGCAACATTTGGGCGTACCTGCCGGTACCGACCTGGCGCGGCTCTTTGCCACAACGATTGGGGTGCCCCAAGGGACTTTCACGGCAGACTTTCTCAAAACCGGTCGAGATCGCAAAGAAGTTTTCGATCGCATCTTAAAGGTGGAAGAGTACCAGCAGGTAGCCAAAGACCTGTTGGCGGTCGAAAAATACAGCGAGGCGCAGATTCAGGCCATTAATCATCAAATTGAATTGCTCCGCCAACAGCTACAGGAGTGGGATCCGCTGCAAGCAGAGCGGCAGAAAATCCAACAAGAACTGAGTTATTGGCAAGAGCGCTTGAGTCAATCGATCCACACTCTGGATCAGGTTAAGCTTGAGATCGAGCGACTGGAGAAATGGCTTGAGCAAATCCAAACTTTAGATCACCAGATTGCCCAACTGGAGCAAAAGGGATCCCTGCTTCAGGTATCTCTTGAGCAGGCAGAAAAGTTATGGGCAGAGGCCAGGCAAGCTCAAGCGCAGCAACAGCAATACTGGGAGGGATCTCAGCATTTTTTGGCCACAGAAGCTCGCTTGCGGGAGCTGGAAAAACAGCAACAGCAACGCTTGGAGTGGCTGAAACAGCGGGATGCTTTGCTCTCGCAAAAGCAGCATATCGAAAACCAATTGGCAAGACTTCAAGAAAAGTTAAGCCAACAGCAGCGCTGGAAGCAGGAGCTAGAGGAGCTAACCCCGCAAATTCAGGCCCAAGAGGAGCTAGAGCGTCAGCAGACCTATTGGACTCAACAGCTCAACACGTTGCTACACCTGCACCGCGAATGGGAACAGATCCAGGCAGAATGGACAGCCCACGCCGAGCGCTGTCAACTGCTACAAAGCCGAGTGCAAGAAGCTGAACAGGCCCAGGCCATATGTCGGCAGCATCAATTGACCTACAACCGTTATTTGCAGTTGGAAACCCTCATTGCAGAGCAGGAAGCGCTGCGGCGAACCCGACAAACTTTACTGGCTCAACGGGAAACTTTGCAACATCAACTGCATCGATTGGAGCTGCAGGGATCCGAATATCAGCAACAACTCCAGATCTTCCAAAAAATGGAGGCGGAAAAACTTGAGCTGCAACCCCTGTGTGAACGGCAGGCCTCCCTGGAGCAGCGCCACTCCCAACTTGGCGAGAAGTTGGCTTCCTTTCAGGCTCTGCGCCTTGAACTCAAACAACGGGAAACGGAGCAGGAACAAGGCCAAGTCCAATTGCAACAACTGCAGCTCCAACTGAGACAACGGCAGGCGGATTTGGAGCGGGTAGCCGCCATTCCTGCGCTCGAAACTCAACAGGAGCGATTGCAAACTCAGCTCAGCCGCATTGCCGCAGCTCGTCAATTTCAACAGGAGCTACAAGCCCTTTTTGAGCAGGGCTCGGATCAATTGGCTCAACACCATCACAGCATCCGGCAACTTCTGGACGAATTGGAAGCGCAGCGACACAACTATCCCCAACTTCAATCTCTGTGGCAGCGGATCCCAGAGGTACTCACTCGATCTTCAGCACTCAGCCAACAGTTGCTCCAGTCCATCCATCAGATTTTGCAGGATCTGGCTCCCCAAACTTCCGAGCCCCAACTTCGTCAGCAGTTGTCCAACATCCAAAAACAACTCAGGACTTTGCAACCCTTGCTCGGCCTAACCGCACAAATACCCGATTTACAAGCCCAAATTCAGCAACTGCTGCAGTTGCAAGCCGAACGACAAAGCAGAATTGATGATCTTCACTGGGATCTTGAGGCTGAGCCCACCTTCCTTCGGCAACAACAGGAAATTGGCCAGGCGCTGCAAGAACTGGGGGATCCCAGAGGGCAAATCCAGCGCTTGGAAAGAGATCTCAGCCGCAAGTCTAGGGTTGAGCAAGAATATCAACAAATAGCGGCCCATGTTCAGCAACTCCAACAGCAGATACAAGCCCTAGAAGAGCAGCTGCAACCGCTTTCAGATCTGGATGAAAGAATTGCAGCTTTGCGGGAAGAACAAGGCCGGCACCGCAACAACTACGAGACCTTTATCCGCATGCAGCCTCTTGCCCAAAGTTTGCCCCGACGGCAAGATGAACTCCAAGCGGCCCAGTTGGCCCTAGATCAAATCCAGAAAGCCAAGCAAGAAAAACAAGCCCAGATCGACCGCTGGGAACAAACAGAGGGATCCAAAGATGACCTGCAAGCCCAAATTGAAAAAGCCGCCAAAACCTTAAAATCTCTGGGGGATCCCAGAAGCCAAGCCGAACGGCTCAAAGCAGAGTTAAAACAGGAAAAGCAATATTTACAAATGCAGGCCGACTGCCTGCAGCAGCTTCAGGATTTACAGGCCGCACTCAACCCTATCGAGGAGGCCCTATGCCAAACGGAGCATCTGGATCGAGAGCTGGGATCCCTGCAGGAAGAACGCGAACGATACCGTTTAGATCACGAGCGCTATCTGCAGGCAGAACCCATTGCCCAATTGCTTCCCCAGCGGGAACAGGAACTGGCCGAGCTAAACGCCCAGCGGCAGCAACTGCAAACTCAGCTTTCCCAACTTCGCGCAGCACGGGATCCCTTGGCTGCTCTGTATCAACCGCAGGAGCATGAGCGCCTTCGATCCCTTCTGCAGGCCACCGAAATTCAAAAAGCCGAAGCCCAGGCCCGACTGGAGAGCCTAGCTCCTCAACTGAGCAAAATTGAGGAAAAGTTGCGGCAATTGGAACAGACCAAGGCAAGCTTAAAGCAAGTCGAGGCAGAAAAAACTGAGAAAGAACGCCTGCACCGCTTTATCAAGTTTAGCCGAGATACCTATAGAAAAGCCGGCCCTCAAATTACCCAATACTACCTGCAGCAGATCAACCATACTGCCGATCACCTCTTCCGAGAAATTCTCAACCGTCCCAACGTCACCCTGACCTGGGAAGCCGATTATGAGATCCGCGTTCAAGAAGCCGGCAGCCCCAAACGACGGTTTGCCAGCCTTTCCGGGGGAGAGCAAATGTCGGCGGCCTTGGCAGTGCGCTTGGCTTTACTCAAGGTGTTGGGACAACTAAATATTGCCTTTTTCGATGAGCCCACCACCAATATGGATACCCAACGGCGACAGCGGCTGGCAGAGGCTATTACCAACCTGCGATCTTTTGAGCAGCTGTTTGTCATCAGCCACGACGATACCTTTGAGCAAATGACAGAAAATGTTATTCGGGTGGAAAGGCACTCCGGATCCAAGTCGGTAGGGAGGGATCCCGCCCATGGTGTTTAGAGCCGACCGGATCCTGGC
>NZ_JANSHQ010000135.1:0-8142 GCF_047461715.1 Synechococcus sp. R8-2
GTGCTCCGCACCGCTAACGCGAACGCTCTCCTGTTGTTCAGACCCAGAGACCATAGAACTCCAAAACTCTGTCCTGCCGGCGCGAACGGCACTGTTAAGTAAACCTTGGAATCACTGTAACTCTCACAGAATACTGTGCTCTGTCGGGAAAAAAGCCCACTCCCTCTACGGCAGCACTCCCGCGACAAAACCGGAAGTCATGAAGAAGACGAAGGGTTATGCAGTCGCTGGCTGACCAGAGTGCGCCCCTCCTGGGTGTAGAGCTGCCAGTAGTTCCAGTAGTTGCCAAACACGGACTTCACATAGCCCCGGGTTTCGGGGAAGGGGATCTGCTCCACAAACACGTCCGGATCCTCGAAGCCAAAGCGGTTCAGCCATCTGGCCACGTTGCCGGGGCCACCATTGTAGCTGGCCAGGGCCAGCAAGGTGTTGTCTTGGTAAGTGCGGTGGGTGTAGTCGAAGTACCAGGATCCCAGGTAGAGATTGTCGGCGGGGTTGGTGAGGCTGTACTGGGCCAGGCCGATCTGCTGGGCAATCCAGCGGCCAGTAGCGGGCATCACCTGCATCAAGCCCAAAGCCCCCGAGGCCGAGACGATCTCTGGCTCAAAGCGGGATTCCTGCCGGATCAAAGCCGCCACCATCAAGGGATTGAGGTTAAATTGCCGTGACCAGTGGGCCAAGCCGGGTTGGGCGTAGGGATCCGCGCTCCAGGAATTGTCTGGGCCGGCATAGTAGTGCAGCGGATAGATGGCCTGCCAGAAATCTTGGCGCTGCCTCAACGTCTCCAGCAAGGGATCCGGCTCTTCGCTGAAGCGCAAAGCAGCCACCTGGTTAATGCCCCGCAGGTGATCTCCGGCGCTGTTGCGCAAAATGCCCGTGACAAAGCGCTCGGCAACGCTCATCTGGCGGGGATCCCGCTGCACGGGAGTTTCGCCCTGCCAGCGTTCCCAGGCCAGTTGGCTGGCTCCCATCAAATGCAGGGTTTGCGTAACTGCAGAGACCCCTGGCAACGGTTGGCGCACCGGCTGAAAATCCACCTCAACCCTTTTGCGCCCGCTGTAGAAATCCCCCACCGGCCAGCCCAGTTGCACTGCCGACCGCCAGCCGTAGTAGGTGTGGGGAAACTGACGCAGTACCTGCCGATAGGTCTGCCGAGCTGCAGCCACATCCCCCTGCTGTTCCCGCCATTTGCCCGCCCAGTAGAGCAGTTGTGCCCCCATTTCTGTATCCCGCTGAGCAGATCCGATCTGTTGGGCCAGGGCGATGGCTTGGCTGAGATTGCCTGCTTGTGCTTGGCTCCAGGCCACTGTCCAGGCGGCATTGGCTGCAGCTTCGCTGGCTGGAAAGCGATCCCAAAGGGCTTGCCGAGTAGCCTGGGCCGATTGGGGGCTGGCGTTGCGATCGTAAAGCTGGCTGAGGCTAAGCAACGCCTCTGGAGCTTCTTTATCTGAGCCGGCTCCCACCTGTCGGAGGAGTTCAATTGCCGTCGGCAGGTCGCTCAGTTCCGCCAAACGGCGACGGGTGAGGGAAGCCTCTGGCCCATCGGGGAACTGTGCCAGCAGCGCTTGGTAAGCCGCTTTGGCCTGGGGAAACTCCCGCGAGATCTGGTGGCTGCGGCCCCAGCGGTAGAGGTTCTGAGAAGTGGCGGGGGCACGCCCATAGGCCCGGGCAGCTTTGCCGTACTCCCGTTGCTCCCAGTAGGCATCGGCGAGGATCTGCCAGTCGGAAGCCGTGAGGGATCCCTCCTGAGCCTGCCGCCAGCGATCCAGCAGCGGCGTTAGCCCAGGGGTTTGCGGGTGATGTTGGGCCAAATCCCGCAGCAGGTCATAGCGGTCGGGATCCAGCTCCAGCAAATGCTTGAGGGCACGTCCGGTCAGCGGATGGGTGGGAAATTGCTGCCGCAGCCGATCCACCTGGCCCATCCCCCAGAGGGCATAGGCAGCGACAGGGCTGTGGGGATATTCCTGCAAAATCTGGGGCCACCAGATCCCTTGGGCTGTTTCCTTATCCTGCAACTGTTCATAGGCTTGGGCCCTGAGCTTCCAAATCTCTTCCCTCAGAACCGGCAGGCTCTCTTCCAGCCCTTGCAAATCCTTCAAGGCAGATTGCGCTTGGCCGGCTTGCAGCGCTGCGTAGGCCCGCAGAAAGGCCGTTGTGGAAGTTTGGGGCAGTTGCGTCGGATCCCTGCCTTCTCGTGCAGAGGCCACTTCTACGGTTTCTGCCCAGGATGAGGTGTAGAAGCCCCAGACAGCTCCACCCAGAGCCGCTCCTGCTGCCAGCACACCGGCAGCCCATCTTGTCCAGCGTCGTTGGCTGCTTGTCAGGATCCCCATGCTTTACCTCCCCACCACCTCTGACCTACGATACTCAACCTGACTGCGTTGAGTCACCAGACAACTCGATACTTGCGAAACGGCTGGAAAGCTCACCTGGCAAGCGGTCACCGAGCATTGGGGCCAGACGATAAGCAGGGAGAGGAGCAGTTCTTTCCTCAAATCTTCAAATTTCAGACAGCAGTGAAACAGCTCATTTCCCCAATTGCGGGATCCCTGTCGGGCTTTCACTGCGGTACACCTTGGCCCCGACACTGCGCAGCTTTTCATCAATGGCTTCGTAGCCCCGGTCGATGTAGTGCAATCCGTGGATCGTGGAGCAGCCTTCAGCCGCCAGACCGGCCAACACCAGGGCCGCACCCGCCCGCAGGTCGGTAGCCACCACCGGAGCGCCGGAAAGGGACGGCACCCCTCGGATCAGGGCCACTCGGTTCTTCAGGCGAATATCGGCTCCCATGCGATTCAGCTCGGGAATGTGGTGCATGCGGTTTTCAAACACCGTCTCCTCAATGGTGCAACTGCCCTCGCTCAAGGCGGCCAAGGCCATGATCGGCGCCTGCACATCGGTGGGGAAACCGGGATAGGGCAGCGTTTGAATATCAGTTGCCTGACAGAGCCAGCCTGAGCTCAGTTGAGCTGGGGCAATGCGCAACCGGTTTGGGCCCTCTTCTTCCACCCGCAGACCCATGGCTTGCAACTTGGCGATCACCGCCCGCAGATGATCGGGAATGACAGGGCCAACCGTGAGGTGAGAGCGGGTAATGGCCCCGGCAATGAGATAGGTGCTGGCCTCGATGCGGTCGGGAATGACCGTGTACTCTGTTCCATGCAAGCGGGGCACCCCTACCACCACAACCGTATTGGTGCCGACACCGCGAATGCGGGCCCCCATGGCTTGACAAAAACGGGCCAGATCCGCCACCTCCGGCTCTTGGGCGGCGTTCTCGATCACCGTTTCTCCATCCGCCAGCGTAGCGGCCATCATCAAGGTCTCGGTGGCACCGACGCTGGGATAGTCCAGGTAAATACGGGTTCCCAACAGTTTACGGGCATAGGCATGAACCACCCCATGCTCGATTTGGACCGTCGCCCCCAAGGCTTGTAGACCCCGCACATGCAGATCCACAGGACGAGACCCGATCGCACAGCCACCGGGCAAGGGAACTCTGGCCACCCCCAGCCGCGCCAACAGAGGCCCTATGATGAAAAAGCTGGCCCGCAACTGGCTGACCAATTCATAAGGGGCTTGAGAGGTTTTGAGGGAGCTGGCATCCAGGTCCAGGGTATTGCCAACATGGGAAACCTTAACTCCCAGCGTGGTCAGGATCTGCCCCATGCGTTCAATGTCCAGCAGACGCGGCACGTTGTGAATTCGACAGGCCTCAGGAGCCAAGATGGCCCCGGCCATCAGCGCCAAGGCAGAGTTTTTTGCCCCGCCAATAGGGATGTGGCCACTCAGGGTCTGCTTGCCAATGATTTTCAGCACTGGCCCCATCATCTCTGGCGCGGTTGCCATGCCGGTCTGGGGCGGCGTCAGGCCAGGCTCTAGGGGATCCGCCCCGCTGACGCGATTGTCAAAACCTTTCAATCTCCCTCCTCACCCACAAAAAATAGGCGAACCCTTCTCAGAGAATACTCTGGGGATCACAGCAGCGGCTAAACTCGCAAGCCAAATTGGGTGTGAGGAAGAAGTTCCCATGGCTGTGCTTCTATCCTGCAGCAGCGGACAGGGGAGCGGCTAGGCCAGTTCACCAGATGCAGGCTCTCAGCGAAGGCAACTGGGGGGCAGCCCAACAGCAGGGGGCGGTATGATGGATGCTCAGGGGAAGTGCTTGCAAGGAAAACAGGAAGGAGACAGCCGATGATCGCCACTCAAGTCTCTGCCCAAGAGTTGTTTCGGGCCGCCTATGAAAACCGCTACACCTGGGATCCCGCTTTCCCAGGCTACAGCGCCGAGGTCACCTATTGGGATGGGGAGCGCACATTCGTTGGGCAGGTGCGAGTGGGAGCAGACCTAAAGGCCACTGTTACCGGCGTAGAAGATGAGGAAGCTCGAAAAGCCATTCACAACCAACTCTGGGAGATTGCCGTTCACCGGGTGCGCCGCAGCTTCGACGAGACCCATGGGAACAACACCTTCCGCTATGGCCAAACCCTGCCCGATGGCACAGTGGAGATCCTGGTGGGGGGCAAAGCCGAAGGGGATCGCTACCACGTGCGCGATAACCAGGTTACCATGGTGCACCGGCATATCCACGGAGTGGTGGTTACCATCCACACCTTCAGCAGCCACGATACCGGCGAAGGCTATCTTTCCCACCGCTACGATTCCGTCTATCACGATCCCCAAACGGGCGAGCAAAAAGGCGGGCGCAGCCAATTCGAGGATCTGTATACAAAAGTGGGCAAGTATTACATCCTCTCGGAGCGGCGTATCCAGACGGAGACGGAAACCGGCCCTGTGGAGAAGCGCTTCACCTTCAGCAACTTGACCTTGCTGGACACTGGGGCGTGAGCGACCCGGCATTGCTCTCTGCGGGGTAGGGGGCCAGCTCTCCCGTTCGTCACTGTTGGGCAGCTACCGGGAGGCTGAGTTCACGCCCTTCTTGGCGGCCAAGCCTTTCTCGATAACGGGAAAGCCGATCTGTAGGCTTTCAAGCTTTGTTGCAGAACGATCCTCCCGGTTAGAAAAAGCAAGAGAGCCTGAGCTATGCTTTGAATATTCTCCCGCCTGCGATTGGCATGGACAACACCACAGCAAGACCCGACCCGGATGCCGAAGCCCCCATTGGTGCCCCTGAACTGATCATTCGCCCCGCCCAACTGGGGGATCTGGAGGCTGTGGAAGAGATTTTGGCGCAAGCCTTTGATGAAGAGTACAGCAGCCGCTCGGTGGATATTCGTCGCCAAGTGCGGCGGTTGCGCCAGTGGTATGGGCCCCTGAAAACCCTGACCCTGTTTCCCAATCGCTTCCAGCACATGTTTACAGTGCATGTGGCGGAGCTGAAGGGCAAGATTCAGGGGGTGATTCAGGTTTCTCCCTTCAACCATTCCCGCAGCACCTGGCGGGTCGATCATATCGCAGTGGCGCCCTCTGCCCAGCGACAGGGGGTGGGATCCCGGCTGCTCAAGCACTGCATGGAGCACTTTCGGGAAGCTCGCACCTGGATCCTGGAGGTGAACATCCACAACAAAGGGGCAATGGCGCTCTACCGGCGCAACGGCTTCCAACCCTTGGCTCAGATCACCTACTGGTCGATTCCAGCCGATATTCTGGCAGCTCTCAGCCAGCACGAGCCCAAATTGCCCAACCTGGTGCCGGTGACCAACCGGGATGCCTATGCCATCTACCAACTGGATACGGGATCCATGCCGGCCACTGTGCGCCAGGTGTACGACCGTGAGGTGAACGATTTTCGCACTAGCCCACTGGATTGGCTTTTGGAGCAGGCCAAATGCGCCATTAGCCAGACGGAGCGGGTGGAAGTGTGTGTTTACGAGCCCGAACGCAAAACCGCCATCGGCTACTTCAACTTGAAGTTGGATCGCACCGGGCAGCAACCTCATGTGGCCAAGCTTACGGTTCACCCTGCCTACACTTGGCTTTACCCCGAACTCATGGCCAAGATGGCCCAGCTTACTCAGGCTCATCCGCCGCAATCTCTGGCCTTGGCCTCCACCGATTACCAGCCGGAACGGGAGGAGTTCTTGCTGAAGCTGGGAGCCCAGGATGTAGAGCGGACGTTGCTGATGTCGCGTTCGGTGTGGCACAAAATCCGCGAAAGCCGCCTCTTTACCTGGGATAGTGCTTATCTCAACGCGATGCTGCGGGGATTACAGGTGAAGCAGCCAGTGCCGGAGCGGTTTGAGGGGCCGCCGGAGGGCTGGGTAGAGCACCACTTTCATCCCATTAGCCCAACCGAGCCAGATCCCAGCTCTGGTCGCGTCAGCGGTGTGGAGTCTTCACCAGGGCTCTCCAGAGACTCCCAATCTGAGGCTTCTCCACCCCCTAGCTAAGGGAGAGAGAGCCCCAATCCTGGCTTGCTTGCACCTTGCGAAAAACGGATGAAAGACCCGAAGGGCAATTCTACTGCGGATCCCTCTTGGCGGGCGCTGATTCAGGCGGCACTGCACCGGAACCGTAGCGATCCCGGTGTGCGGTATTTGCAATTGGCCACGGTGGATCCCCAGGGGCATCCGCGCAACCGCACGGTCGTTTTCCGGGGGTTTTTGGGCGATACCGACCGCATTCAATTGGCGGTGGATAGTCGCAGCGAGAAGATCCGACAAATTGCCCACTGCCCCCAAGCCCAGATCTGCTGGTATTTCTGCAAAACCCGCGAGCAATTCCGCATTGCCGGCACCCTTGAGGCCATCGCCGCCGATCATCCGGATCCCCAAGCTCAGCGCCAGCGGCAGCAGTTGTGGCAACAGATATCGGAAAAAGGACGGCTCCTCTGGTTTTGGCCGGAACCTAAGGGGCTGCTTGCCCCGCCAGAGGCTTTTATTCAAGAGTTGCCGAAAGAGAAAGATCTGCTGCCTCCGCAGACCTTTGTGGCTTTACTGCTGGAGCCAACGGAGGTGGATCACCTACAGCTTAAGGGGGATCAGATCTATCCCCAATTGCGGACAGTGTACGAACGTACCTCCCAAGGGTGGCAGCGTCGGGCCGTGAATCCCTGAAGGCGATCCAAACTGGTTTCAGCCTGGTCTGGAGTGGGGGATCCCTTATTCCTTGTTCCTCCAAAGCACAGGGAATAGAGGAATGGACGTGTTAACGTAGCTGAACGATCGTGTTCTGCACGGTGGGGGCGTTATCCTCTGATGGAACTCTGTACGCGTATGGCTGGTCTATCAGGGGTAGGGCAGCAGTTGATGCCTTTTGTCTAACTCGACACGTATCACTTTGGCTTGCAGTGGTCTCGATGTGCGTCTTGATCTGCTCATTCGCTCAGGCTGTTGCCTCTTTTTTCGCCGGCGGCCCATTGCTGAACAGAGCTTTGAGGGGCAAGGGATCCCTAGTGTTGTCTGCCGCTCTGGTTGGGGTAGGGGTTCTCGTGCAGGGATTGAGAGCACAAACTCTGGAGAAACCGATGCTGGAAGCCTTGGAAGATTCTGTTGAGGGGAATGTTATCCCTGTTCTGCCCTCAGAGCCTGTCTTATCCCCCCAGGCTGCCCCCACCTCCGCCCGCACAGGACCCTTTCGTGTCGGCAATCGCACGCCCCATCCGGTTCGGCTGGTGATCTTGATGCGCAGCGGCGAACGGATGATCAATCCGGAAACGGCCCACTGGGACTTTGCCCCTGGAGAGGGGGGGAGCGAGGGATTGCTGCTGAGCTTGGGAGAGGAACCGCTGCAAATCGGCCCCGGAGACATTGTGGTGGCTTTCGCCCTGGATGGAACCCGCCGCTATTGGGGGCCCAATGTGGTGGGAGAGTCTCTGGCCCCGTTTTGGGATGGGGAGAGCGGCTCCTGGTCGATGATCTTGCAGCCTTAGATGCTTTTGTACTGAATAGAACATCTTGTGGTTTATAACTGGCTGCGAAGTTTGTAGCTTTCTAGGGTGTTGGCCAGCAGCATCGTTACCGTCATCGGCCCTACGCCTCCCGGTACGGGCGTGATGGCAGCGGCCAACTCTTTGACCGCTTCATAGTCCACATCTCCCACCAATTGCTCGGCTCCGGTGGAGGTCTCGATGCGGTTGATGCCAACGTCGATGACCACCGCGCCGGGTTTCACCATGTCTGCCCTCAATAGGCGGGGGCGGCCAACGGCCATCACCACAATGTCGGCGGCGCGGGTCACTTC
>NZ_JANSHQ010000136.1:0-10346 GCF_047461715.1 Synechococcus sp. R8-2
GGCCTCAGCAGCGCGGAGCGCTCGAACACCCCCTTGGGCCACCCAAAACAAAAACCCCTCTCTCTTTGGAAGAGGGGCTGGGGTTGAGGACGGAAATTCAAGCTCGATCAGTAAAGGGCTTCTTCTTGGTGGGTGATGATGGTGCAGTCGGAAGTAGGGTAAGCCACACAGGTCAGCACATAGCCCTGCTCGATCTGATCATCATCCAGGAAGGACTGATCGCTTTGATCCACCGTGCCGCTCACCAGCTTGCCGGCACAGGTCGAACAGGCACCGGCGCGGCAGGAATAGGGCAGCTCGATCCCTTGCTCTTCCGCCACGTCCAAAATGTATTCGTCATCCGGCACATCGATGGTGACGTTTAAGCCTTGCTCCTCGTTGATCAGAGTGACCTTGTAGGTAGCCATCCTGGTTGGGTCTCCAGAAAAAACATCCACTCCTCATCCTGCCACCCTTCTGCCCCGGATCAAGCATCCTTTTGTGAGGAAATAGGCAAATCTTCCGGTTTTTTGCAGATGGATCCGCAAAAGCCATGCCGGGCAAGGATTCTGACTGCTCTTCCGGTGGCTCCACCTGCTTTGCTCCCAGAAGCCGCCACCCGACTCCTTCCCGGGACCCTGCCCGGTGTCTGTGACCCACGTCACCTTTGATCTTGTCCAGAAAAAATCGGCAGTACTTGCCAAAGCGGGCTAATGGGCTTGTATGATAAGCAGAGTAAACAGACGAGCCGCTTATCCAAGCGCGTGTGCGTCTTTCCTCGATTGGCTCTTTCCTACGGCCTGGCTTGCCCTGGGCGAGTTGATCGGGTAAGTTAAGGGAAGTGTTCAGCCGAACCCCACTTTTTTGGTTAAGAGGAGAACAATGAACGGAACAATGCACAAGTGGCTCCTGAAGTCACTCGGGTCTCTGTCTCTGGCTTCCACAGTGGTGCTGCTGCCCCTGCTGCTCACCGGCTGCGGTGAAAGCAGCACCGGCACTGTTACACCCGTGCCGCCCCCACCCCCACCACCCCCACCAGCTCCCCCGGCTCCGCCGCCACCACCTCCCACGCCGACTCCCACTCCCACACCCGTAGGCCGCGTCATCAGCATCAGCCCTGCGGATGGGGCGACCAACGTTGCTATTAATACTCGCATTGTCATTCGCTTCAGCGAGCCGGTGCGGGTGGCTCCTTTGGAGCAGGCTCTTCGCATTACTTCCGTAGAGCCGCAACAGGGGAGGGTGCCGCCGCGAGACATCGCCTTTAACGCCGACCGCACCGAAGTTACCATCACCTTCCGCGAGCCACTGAGCAATGACTCGGTGTATCTGGTTACCATTTCGCGGGCGGTGCCAGATCTGTTTGCCTCAGGGCGCAGTTTGCCGGAAGATTTTGAAGCCATCTTCACCACTGGCAATGTGGCTGTTTCGGGCGACCCGATTAGCCTGCTGCCGACGCAACTGGCCGCTCTCACCCCAACAGGGCAAGTCTTCTCTAACCCCACCGCTATTCCTGTTGGCTTTGGCATCCGCCGCGCAGGTGCGGCTGAGAACCTGCCGGTGGGGGTTTACAGCGACTATCGGGCGGTGCTGTCCTTCCCGATTCCGGCCAGCATTCCGGGCAATGCGGTGGTGCAGGCAGCCCAGTTGACGCTGGTGCAGTTGCCCTCCAACGACTCGGCAGTGTTTGGTGATTTTGGCGACAGGGGACGGGGCTTCTTCTTCCTGGATCCGACACCGCACAACCTGCCGTCCAACAACGTGGTGTTCCAGGAAGTGACCTTGGGTGCGCCCAACAACGTGGTGTCCAGCGACTTCTTTGCGCCAGCTTCCACGCCCACCTTTGTGGCTCTGAGCATCAACGGCAACGTGTTGGGTGGGGATGTGTCGGCGGGGCCGCGCACGGCGGATGTGCGGCCTGGGGTGCAGCGGTCGGTGTCGGCGCCAGGCCCGCGCTTCTACCAGGTGCGGCTGCAGTGTGCGCGGGAAGTGTGGAACAACCAGGCGACCCCGGTATTTTTGGTTACCACGGGGACGACGTCGGTGACCACCACGGGCATTGTGACGGCGACGCAGCGCTTCAATGTGACGGCAACGCAGACCTTTGCCATCACGGGCGTGGCAAGCGCGACGGTTTCTCAGACCGTCACGGGCGCGGTAACACTACCGATCACTGGGAGCTTCACAGCTTCCGGCACCTTCTCGGGTACTGCTAGTGGAGCTACAGGAGAGCGAACTTTCACCTTCAGTGTCAGTACGAGTGCCACGTTCACCGTTTCCAATTCCCTCACAGCGGGCTTTGGTGCAACCGCTGAAGTCTCGGCAACGGTGTCGGCTGCTTTCACCGGTACGGTTGTCGGCTCCGAAACCCGCTCCGAGGAGGTCACGGTCACTGGCTCCGTCACGGCTTCTGCCACCACCACCGTCCTTCCCTTCACCCGTCTTTCTCCCCCCAATGCTGGCTTTGAAGTCAGCCAGGGGCCCAGCGGGGTCTGCCGCGCCGAGTTCGACCGGGAGCCGGCCACGGGTACGGGTGCTGGCCCTATCACCACCGCTCGCGGGCCGCGGCTGGACATCACCTTCACCATCCCGCGGTAGTCCATACACTCTATCTGGCTTTAGGGCTGGGTCTGTTGACTTTTAGGCGGCAGACGTTCAGATGGAAAAGGTGGGTGGGTCTTAAGTGCCTACCCACTTTTCTAGGCTGTTAAGCCTACCAAAGGCAGGTGAAGCACTATTCGTTTGATAGAATTGTCTAAGTTAAGACTCAGGGATATGGGAACCGAAATTCAAAAGCTCCTTAAGCAAGCATTTGGCCATCATCAGTCGGGCGAGTGGGATCAGGCCGAGGAATGCTACCTAGAAATCTTAAAGCTAGAACCCAACCATCTTGATGCTACTCAGTATTTGGGTATACTGGCCTACCAACAACAACAGTATGTCAAATCTATAGAATACTTAGAACGGTGTATAGGTCTTGGTCAAAGGTCGGCATCGTTGTATGTCAACTTAGGTGCAGTCTACGAGAAGCTAGATCAGCTAGAAAAGGCCCTAGAATGCTACCGACAAGCTACCCAAATAGATCCAGAAAGTCTCAACGCAAACTTTAACTTAGGTCTGGCTCTAATTCAACTCGAGCAGTGGGAAGAAGCCCAGAAAGCCTTTCTAAAAGTTTTAGAGTTGAACCCTCAAGAGTATGAGGCAGCTTATTTTCTTGGGCAAGTCTTGCTGAAGTTAGGTCAGGTCAATAGTGCCATCAGCATCCTAAAAAAAGCAGTAAAGGACAAGTCGGATTACGTTGAGGCTCATCTTCAGTTGATTGATGCCCTCTCTTTAGCTGGAAATAAAGAAGAGGCAATTCAACACGCGAGACAAGCAGAACCGCAATTTCCGGCTAGTGCTGATTTACAGCTTAAGCTAGGTTTATTGCTGGCAGAGTCGATGCAGTATGAAGATGCGATTGTTGCCCTAGAGAAAGCCTTGATGATCAAGCCTTCTGCTGTTATTCATCTAAATCTTGGGAAAATCTATGGCGAAATTGGTCAAGAAGATAAGGAAATAGCGCACTACAAAAAAGCTATAGCAATCAATCCAACCTATGCGAAAGCCTACAATAACTTGGGGGCGGCACTAAGCCGAAAGATACGACACCAAACTGCAACAGAGATAGCTGCACAGGAACTAAGCTTGGGAGGTAAAAAAGATCTTGAAAGTCAATGCCAAATTATTCAAGCTGCAAGAGACTGCTTTCAGATTGCTATTTCTCTAGATTCGGAATACGCTGAAGCTCATCACAACCTAGGTATTCTCTACAGGGCAGAAAAGCGGCTAGATCTAGCCAGATATCATATATGCCTTGCTATTGAGATCAACCCAGAAGAATCAGATTACTGGCACAGCTTAGGATGCTGCTACTTAGACTTTGCCATAGCCGACAAGGCAGTTAGATGTTTTGAGCGAGCGATCGGCTTAGATCCAACATCTGCTCGAGCATATAACAACTTGGGTCTTGCTCATCGACTACTGCAAAATAGAGAGGAAGCAGAGTTCGCTTTTCACAGAGCTGCAGAGCTTTCGCCGGACTTTGCAGAAGTCTATTGCAATATCGGAGTCAGACTCTTCGAGCAGAAAAAGTACGATGATGCTCTGGAGCACTTCCAGGAAGCGATAAGACTTAAGCCTGAGCTAGCCGATGCCTATTTTTACAAGGGCTTAACCCTTAGCAAGCAATCCCGGACTCAAGACGCGATAGATAGTTATTTGCTAGCTATCGAGAGGAAGCCAAACTTTGCTGCTGCATATCAGAGTTTGGGTGGTGCTTATCTAGAGCAATGCAGACTGGACGAAGCTCTAGAGAACTACAGGAAGGCCCTGGAAGTTGCTCCTGGCTTCGCAGGTGCAATGTCGAATATCCTAATGGTTTCACATTATTCTGAGAAGTTTGACCCTGTGGAAACATTTATAGAGCATCAAAAGTGGGGTATTTCCTACCAAAGCCAGTATCAAAGCCACTGGAGACCTTATGCAAACTCGCGAACTACCCAGCGTCCCCTCAAGATTGGCTATCTATCGGGTGATTTTCGATTGCACTCGGTACATTTTTTCATGAGCTCAATCTACGATTGCCACAACCAGGAAAAATTCCAAATCTACTGCTACTCAAATGTTGATCAACCTGACACAGTAACTGAGCAGCTCTCCAAATGGTCAACGGGATGGCGAGATATTCACAAGCTAAGTGACGAGAAAGCTGCAAAGTTAATCAGAGAAGATCAGATTGATATTCTAGTGGATCTAAGTGGCCATACCGGCGGCACAAGAGTACACTTAATGGCTTTGCGTCCGGCCCCTGTACAAGTTACGTACCTTGGCTACCCCGACACCACAGGTATGACCGTCGTGGACTACAGGATAACAGATAGTTTTGCCGATCCTTATGATGTAACCGATAGTCTGCACACAGAGAAATTGATAAGGATGCCTCATAGCTTTCTTTGTTACAAGCCCTCTCGTGAGGCACCGGAGATTGTGGATCCTCCTGTGGTTAGAAACGGCTTTATCACGTTTGGATGCTGCAACAACCCTTCCAAGATCACTCCCAGAGTCATTAAGTTATGGGCAGATGTATTGAAGGCAGTGCCCCATTCAGTTCTGCGCCTGAAAAATCAGCGATATAGAGATGAAAGCACCTGTAAACTCTTTTTGGAAAGAATTGGAAGACACGGCATTCCAGACGAGAGAGTCAAGCTAGAATATGATAGACAGGGCTTTGCCGAGCATTACGCAGCCTATGGAGAAGTGGATATTGCTCTGGATCCCTTCCCTTACAACGGAACAACGACAACCTGCGAAACATTATGGATGGGAGTTCCGGTAATCACTCTGGAAGGTCTAGCACATGTTTCCAGAGTTGGAGTATCTATCTTGAGAACAGTGGACTTGCCGGAATTAATCGCACAGACGGAGCAAGACTACATTCGCATTGCCTCAAGGCTGTCTGAAGACATAGATCTTTTGGTCTGGATAAGGAGAACCATGCGGGAGCGACTCTCGCAATCACCACTTCTTAACGGCAAAACTTTTACAGCTTTCTTAGAGAAGGCTTACATCCTAATGTGGGAACAGTATTGCCAAGATAGAAAAGCTAGAATTAGGTTTACAGACTTGCCGTTCAAGTTTCGCAAGCACCCAAACTTAGCTCAACTCAGAAAGTAAGTTAGCTAGTAGGAGCAGACGACGAGAATGCTTAATCTACACATCGGTGGTAAAGAACCACATCCTGACTGGAAAATACTTAATATTTCGCCCTCTCCTGAGGTTGACTATGTTGCAAACGCAATAGATCTCAGTATGTTTGAGAACGAGAGCGTAGATCAAATATATGCCTCTCATGTTCTTGAGCATCTTAGTTGTCAAGAAGCAGGTGTGGCCTTAACAGAGTGGTATCGAGTCCTCAAGAAAGGAGGAAAGTTATTTGTTTCTGTACCTAATCTAAAGACGCTGTCCAAGCTTATACTAAGAGGTGATCTCTTGTACGACGAATTGATATATGTTATTAGCATGATTTACGGCGGTCAAATTGACCAGTATGACTTCCATAAATACGGCTATACCATTGAAAACCTGACTCACCTGCTTAAGACCGTTGGTTTTGGCTTTATCATTCAAGTAGACCAATTTGGCATGTTTAGAGATGCAAGCACAGTTGTCTACTGCAACGAACTTATCAGCCTAAATGTAATTGCCCACAAAGAGTGAGGGGAACCATGTCTGAGCTGTCCATAGCCTCTGTTTTGGGAACCTCAATGCCTCGGATTAAAGTAATTGCCGTAGGGACATCTGATATTGGAGCTCCTGAGATATATGCCGAAATCATTCGGAAGGACTATGGAGAGTTAATTGGATTCGAGCCTGATCCTGAGGCTTACAACCGCTTAATTGAGAGAATTCGACAAGGTGATGGCAGTTCTAACGTCTTATACCTTCCTATGGCGGTTGGCGATGGTTCTGAATCTAACCTTTACCTGACCAACAGCGGAATGACATCCTCTCTGTTTAGACCCAATTATCATCTGTTGGAAAAGTTTCACGATCTGGCTGAGCTTTACCAAGTTGTCTCAGAGAAGAAAGTAAAGACTGTTCGATTGGATGATTTGGAAGAAGTCTCAGACGCTGACTGGCTTGTTATGGATACTCAAGGCAGTGAGCTAAATATTATTCGCGGAGCTAGCCGTCTCCTAGAGGAGAGCATTGTAGTAGTTCAAACTGAGGTTCTATTTATCCCTCACTACATCGGCCAGCCGTTGTTCTCTGATATAGATATCGCTCTGAGAGAATGCGGCTTTCTAATTCATAGCTTAACCGGGATTTCCTGTCCACTTATGAAGTCATTTCCGAAGAGCCTTACGTCTTTGCGCACTCAGGCATCTTGGACAGACTTTATTTATGCAAAAGACTTTATGCGATTGGGAGAGCTGACATCAAGAAAGCGGCTAGCGCTTGCCACGATCCTCCATGAGGTCTATCGTTCTTATGACTTATGCTCTCACGTTCTCAGAACTCATGATGAGATAGAAGGTACTTCATTTTACGACATCTACATTTCAAAGCTCTAGGATCTTAGACTTTTTGCCTTTGATTTGAGGAAAGACCACATTCGCTTAGCGGCCTGTTCCCAGGTCATGCTTTTCGTATAATCTAATCCTCGTGAGAGTATGGTATTTCTATACCTTGTATCTCTTAGCTGATCAATAGTCTGCGATATGACATGCGGCTGCATGGATATCTCAATCCAAGGGTCAGTTTCTGTAGGCTGCCTTAATTGATGATCTTCAGATTCTCTCAAGATAATGACCGGGCAACCGCATCTCATTGCCTCGAAAGCGTAATTGCCCATTCCAAGTTCAGGTTCAATCTCAAACAATCCAACAGCTCCTGTGTAAAGCAGTGGTAAATCATCAGAACAAAGCCTAAGGTTATGGATTCGAGATCGAATTGGCTTGGATAAATCCATAACAGATTCTAGTGGCACATCAACTTTACTTCCATCAACTGATAGGTAAACAAGCTCAGGGACTTGTCCAGATACTAATTCGCTTACACTATCCAAGAGAGCAAATAGAGCTATCTTTCTTCGTTCCCCCGTTCCCGCTCTAAAAATGATATAGGGACGAGTTAGGTCTTTTTCTTCCCGAAACTTTCTTACCTTTAGAGGGGGCGATGGCATCAAGTCACTGTGCAGACCTGGGTAGATAACCTCAATATCTTCACTAGAAATACCTGGATATTTCCTCATTAAATCTGATGACACCCACTTGGAAGGACATATAAATGCCGATGCAGCCAAAATGGTATTATGTTTCTCCTGTGCTGCTAAGCTTGATAAGAACTCTTGGACTTCGTCCATACTATAAACCATAGCTACGCTTGAGGTTTTGAGGGGATACGTATACAAAGTTGAGATAAAAATGGATGCATTGACTTGATCACAGGCACTTTGCAGACCTATATGATCAGACTCAGCATTCTCATAGCTGTAATCAGGGATTAGGGCTACAACAGTGTCGCCTGGAAAACCTATACGTTGGCTTTCTCTCACTAAGACTATAAAGTCTCGAGTATATCCAAGCCTTACCCACTCACCTATGACGTTGCACCAGAAACTTGTAATAGAGGGTGGAGTCTCTAAATTAGGCTGTAGGGCAACACCATCAACAACGATCATTGCTTTTCCTCAACCAGATCCCAAAGTAAAGAAGACAGGCTTGGATCAAGCTCTTTGGAGGGGAATGAGCCTTCTTCTAAGATACCCTCTCTCTTAAGGTTCACGTAGCGAGCTTCCGGCACCGCCACTAAGTTTACAGTCGAGAGGTTGCGAGCTTGTTTGCGAGCCATTGATAACTCATTCAAAGCGGGGTTATATGCAAAGAAAGTATATCCTAGCTCTGATAAGTAAGAAGAAACTTCTCGTGATGCAGATCCTAAATCACCTTTTGCCTCTACTTGAATGATGGGGCTACAACTCTTTATGAGTTCTCGGCCACCTCGTATAACGTCAAAGGAGTCGGTAAAAACATCCACCTTGATCATATCAACTGAGGGGCATTCCAGAGAGCGCCACCATTCGTCTAGTGTAACTTTTTGAACGGTTTTTACAGGATGAGTTATTCCAACTAGACTTTTTACTACTCGATTATACGCGCTATCATCACTTTCTAGGAAGTATGCCTTTCCTGACTCACTATCCAGCGCACAAGGGATTACTGTAACTTGTGGTAGCTGATTCATGTTTGCATTGTGTTTCAGTATTTCCACACAAGCCTGAGTCGGCTCAAATGCAACTACCTTTCCTTCAGAACCTACTGCCTGAGCCGCAACAAGAGTGTATGAACCTACGTTTGCCCCCACATCTATAAATGTCATTCCCGGTTTTAGGTAAGACTTGACAAAGTCAATCTCCGCCTCAAACCATCTTCCTTGGGCCAAATGACAATGGGTAACGACCGAATCCAGACTGCCTTCCAGACTCATGATGTGGTTTTCATATGGCACATCAATAACTTCTATTGAGTTCTTTTGACTTGATAGCTTTGGATTATCCGTTTTTCCTCGAAAGAAACTCGCAGATACTTGAAAGCAAGCCTCAGTCCACTTTCTAATGGCTTTTGTGGTTGCTTGGGCTTGATTTTGCCTCAGGTAATGTATACCTTCGACCTGCAAACTTCTGGATAATCCAAGACCTACGACTGCTTGGGCTTGTAAATCCTTTGGGTAAATGGCTGCGGCAATGCGCCAGAAGGGCATCGCCTGAGGTTGGTAGCATAATGCTATCCTTTCAGCTATCCAACGAGCTAGGTAGTACAGGTACTGATCTACAGACGGAAGAGCCAGACCAAAATCGTCTTCTAGCTGAAAGTAGGGAGAATCAATCCGCCATGCTAGTTCGTAACCTTCTGTGTTGGGAGGGGGAATATCTCTCCACTTCTCTGGGTCTAGCTCTAGCTGGTTCAGAAGCTTTACTGCTTCTTCCATAACAGTGAAAGAGACCCCTAGAACCCAAAGCGAATGGAGTCTATTTAATAAGCAAGGCAGATGATTTGGTTCAACGTCAGCGCCTTGGTTCCAGTAGTAAAGCGCTACTGACCAAGCATTTCTTCTTTCCTTGGACGTGGGAGCTGTCGCCGCTATGCGAATTTGATTAATCCCAAGGGTGTTCCAGGTTGAGCCTGTTTCGAAAGATGTAGCTACCATTCTCTATACCTAGATTTAACTCAGAGTCTGGACAGGATTAGACCACCTAAAATAGGTACCGGTAAGAGCTCTTGACTTCGCCATCTAATCACCTTAATCATTGCTGAGCAGGCTCAAATTTTTCTTGATCCAAAACCTATGTCTGGGGAAATCTTCATTACATAAGAACTGTGCCGGAACTATTCCGAATGAGTATCATCTTTGAACATATAAACTCACCACTCTCACCAACATGAGGGAACCGCAGCCACAGTCTTTCCGAGGACCACTAAATGCTATCATAGTTTTCATCCTGTAGGATCCCGTTAGAGAGTCAGCTTGGGTAAGTCTAGGTTAAGTATTGTGTAGGAAGCACTGCGCAAAGTTGGAGGCTCCCTTGTCTGCCCGTTGTCTGTGGAGTTGTCTGGCCAGGTTTTGGCAGGTTGGGTATCTCTTCAGCCGCATCTCAGAGCTCAAGCTGTATAATTCGCCTTTGCCTTCTCAGCTAACATCTGTCGAACTTGCCCTGAGGCAGTGCATTTTGCGAGGTTACACTCATGTCGCGATACATCAGTACCTATGCTCTCATCTTTACCTTGGGCAGTGTAATCGCCTGCACACAGGCAGCTCCTGTGCAA
>NZ_JANSHQ010000137.1:0-4807 GCF_047461715.1 Synechococcus sp. R8-2
CTCCTGCGATTTCTAGCTGAGCTGGGGGCTCAGAAGCCGTGGGCCAATACTTCCTTGGCGGCGCGAGTTCCCGCCCCTGGGGTGAAGTCGCTGTAGCCCACGGTGTGTAAAGCTGACTCCAGAGCAGCCAAGGTCATCAGCACATCGCGGTCACTCACAAAGCCCAAATGGCCAATGCGGAAGATTTTGCCCTTGAGGTGGTCTTGTCCAGCGGCAAGGGCGATGTCGAAGTGTTTCTTCAAGGTGCTGCGGATGGTGTCAGCGTTGATCCCTTCGGGAGCGAGTACAGCTGTTACCGAAGGACTGGCCGCTGACTCTGGATCAACCAAGAGCTTTAGCCCCAGAGCCTTGACGCCAGCACGGGTGGCCTGGGCCAGCTTGGCATGACGCCGGTAGATGGCTTCCAACCCTTCTGCGCGCATCATGCGCAGGGTAACCTGCAGGGCGTAAAACAGGTTCACCGCCGGTGTAAAGGGAGTGGTGCCTTGGCGCAGGGCCTTTTGCGCCAGCTTAAAGCTCCAGTAGTACTTGGGAAACCTAGAGCGCTCCGTAGCGGCCATGGCCCGCGGGCTGACGGCCACAAATCCCAGCCCTGGTGGGATCATATAGCCCTTCTGGGATCCCGAGGCCACCACATCCAAGCCCCATTCGTCCATTAACACCGGCATTGCCCCCACGCTGGTGACCCCATCCACCAGGACGAGGGCTTCCCCATGCTCGCGAGCAGCAGCAGCAATGGCTTGGACATCGTTGGCTACGCCGCTGGAAGTCTCCGAGTGGGTGAGGATGACGGCTTTGATGGTTTTTTCCCGGTCGGCAGCCAGCTTTTCTTGGAAGATCTCGACGGGGTAAGGGATCCCCCAGGGGGTTTCCACCCGCTCACACTGAAGGCCAAACTGCTCGGACATTTCCGCCCAGCGCTCCCCAAACTTGCCGTTCACCCCCACCAAAACCCGATCCCCAGGGCTGAGGGTGTTGAGGATCCCGGCTTCCATGGCACCGGTGCCACTGGCGGAAAAGACAAACACATCGGAGGTGGTTTGGTGCAGCCAGCGCAACCCATCGGTGACCTCTTCCAAAATGGCGGTGAACTCTTTGCTGCGGTGCTCGATGGGCCCCCGTGCCATCGCCAGCAGCGCACTCTCGGGAACGGGAGTGGGGCCGGGGATCATCAATATCAGCTTGTCTTTCATGCTTGCCCTGCTTGGGATGCAAGTAAGGTTTAAAAGGTGGCGGCCAGATTCGAACTGGCGCATAGAGGTTTTGCAGACCTCTGCCTTACCACTTGGCTACGCCACCCCATTGCTCAACTGGGCGCAGATATTGTATCCGAAAAGGGGATCCCCCTTCCAGTAACCAAAAGTAGCAGTTCCCAGCTCAGCTAGGCCTCAACCCTTTCTTCCTGCACCTTTAACAGACGGGATCCCAGCAGGCGCTGCAGCCAAGGAGCCAGAAACTTGCGGTTGGCCAACTGCTGCTGGGGATCCTGAGTTTCCAGAGGGAAGGGGGCAAGAGCCCGCAGGGCGGCAGTGGTAACACAGAACATGGCCTTTTGGAAGCTAAGGCAGATTTTCACCCGCAGGTCATCATCCCCGCGAGGCTGGCGGCGGTAGTGCTCTCGCAAGTAGGGGGGCAGGTGGCGCATCATATCCTGCATCAACAGGGTAGGCGGGATCCCGGCGCTCCCCACCGGCAGCGGATCGGCGTAGAGGGCGCCGTAGGCAAAGTCAGCCTGCTCAGCCGGGATCTGGTGGGCCTGGGCGTTGTAGGAAACCGTGCCCATAAAGGGAAAGGAGCGGAAAAACACCGCTTCCACATAGGGGATAGCCGTATCTGATAGGAAAGTCAGACCCGCCGAGAGAGGGATGATCTCGTAGCGGCGGCCCCAGATGCAGGGAGCGTAGGTGATAGGCTTGTCGGCAGCTGCCACCAACCCCTGCTGGATGTGAGCCACCACGTCGGGAATGGTGAGGTGGGGTTCTGTCTCAGAGCGCTTGGCCAGCGCCAGGAAAATATCGCTCATCACCCGCCAAAACTGGCCCAAGCCGCTGTACATAGCCAGCATGCGCACCTGTTCTAGAGCAAAGTCGGGAAACAAGATCCCCAAGCCCTGCAAGAAGGGATTGAAGCGGATTTTGGCCCGGATGGCTCTCTTGGCCCGCTCGACAAATTCGGGAGTATCCAGGTAGCGGTCTAGCCCCCCTCCCCCATGCCAGAGCATAGCCTTCATGCAGTATTCGGCAAACTCGTAGTTGATGCGGTCATGCCACAGGTAGCGCAGCCATTTGCCCAGGGTAATCTCGCCGTTGAAATACTTGAACGCCGGAAAAAGCTCCAAAAATTGGTGGTCGGCAATGAAGATCAAGTTGCGCGAATAGGCATCCAGCACCTCGCCGTAGCTATGCAGGATGCCAATGACCTCTAGGCGATTGGCAGGGGCATCCGGCACAAGGGCTCCCCCTGCCTCTAGGCGCTGGACAATAGGAGCCAGTTGCAGTTGCTCCAGAGGAGATAAGCCGGCCAGAAAGAAGCAGGAAGGAGCAGGAGCAAGAGTGGCAGTCATGGGAGCAAAAGAAACTCCGTCGATCTCATCAAATCATCAAAAGGAAGACAACCCAAACTGAAAGGCAGTGACCAGTCCTGCAACACCAGCTAGGTTAGCCTTGGCCAAGGCCAAGGTGGTGGACTCCACCCAGCGGGTTGCCCAGCTAGGCTGCAGGCCCAGTAACACCACCAGCGTTGCCAAAACAACAGCAGGCAGGCGCTCTTCAGTGGCGTGGCGTTGCATGGCTATGGCCACTTGCGAGAGGCGCCCAAAAAAGACACGGTTCACCATCAGCAGAAAATAGGCCGCCGTCAATCCCGTCCCCACCATGCACAGGAGCGTTTGCAGGGGAAAGACGGCAAAGCTGCCCCGAAAGAGGGTGAACTCAGCTATAAAGCCCACCATGCCCGGTGTGCCGCCACTGGCCATCACCCCTAGCACCATCAAGCTGCCAATAAGCGGTAAGCCCCGCTCCGGGTTGAGCAATCCCCGCAGCAGCTTGAGATCCCGTGTGCCGGTGTTGGTGTAGACGGCTCCCACCAGAAGAAACAGCAGCGAGGAGATGAGGCCATGGCTGACCATCTGAAAGATGGATCCCACCAGGGAGAGGGGAGTGGCTGCTGCTACAGCCAAGAGAATGTAGCCCATGTGGGCAATGGAGCTGTAGGCCACCAGCTTTTTCATGTCCTGCTGCACCAAGGCGTTCAGGGATCCATAGAGCACGTTAACCACCGCCCAACCGGCCAGCCAGGGCCCTGCCTGCTGCCAAGCATCCGGTAAGAGCTGCAGGCCAAAGCGCAACAGGCCGTAGGTGCCCAACTTCAAAAGCAGACCCGCCAGCAACACGGAAATGGGGGTGGAAGCCTCCACATGGGCATCCGGCAACCAGGTGTGGAAGGGCACCAAGGGGATCTTGATGGCCAGGCCCAGCAGAATGGGAATGAGCAACAGGGTTTGTTGCACCAGGGGCAAGGGGTGAGCCTGCAGGACGGTATAGGTAAAGCTGTGGGCATCGCTCAGCCAACTGAGGCCGAAAAAGCCAATCAAGAGGAGGATCCCCGACAGAGCGGTGTAAACCAAAAACTTGGTGGCGGCATAGGTGCGGCGCGGCCCTCCCCAGATGGCGATGAGCAAATACAGGGGGATCAGCTCCACTTCATAGAACAGGAAAAACAGCAGCAAATTCTGAGCCAAAAAAGCTCCGGCCACCGCTGCCGCCAGCATAAGCACCAAGCTGTAGTAGAGGCGGGGCCGCTCCACCTGGCCGCTGGCCCAAATAGCCATCAACACCAGCAGCCCGGTCATCACCACCAAAGGCAGAGAGATCCCATCCACTCCCACCTCATAAACCAAGCCCAACTGGGGGATCCAGGCCATCCTTTCCGCCAATTGCAGGGATCCAAGGTGGGGGTCAAAGATCAGCAACAGCCCCGCGCTCAGGCCAAACAAAACCCACCCAAACCCCAAGGCCAAAGCCCGGTGCAAGCCCTTCCCCGCCTGCTCGGGAATCAACCCAATCAAGATGCTCCCCAACAACGGGATCCCAATCAAAAGGCTCAACATGGCTCTCTCCCATCAATAGGCCAACCCCAAATGGGGCGAACGCAGTAGCCAAGCTGTAACCAACACCATCCCGATGACAATCACCAGCACATAGAGTTGCATCCGCCCCGACAGGGTGTACTTGAGGGCTTCGCCGCTGAAGAAAAAGGCCAGGCTCACCCCGTTCACCAAGCCGTCCACTCCGTTGCGATCCAGCCACTCCAATCCGCGGGAGAGGGCGCTGACCGGTTGCACCACCAGGGCTTGGTAGAGGTGCCCCGTGTAAAAGTCGTGGGCCAGCAGATCCTGCAGCTCCGGCCAGGGCAGATATACCCTCCGTTGGTCCCCCCAGTACAGCCAGCCGCCAATGGCTGCCCCCACCAGCCCAGCAGCCGTCAGCAGAGCCGCCATCCACCTCAGCTGCGGGTTCCAGTCGGGATAGAGCCCCCAGCGCCCCAACAGCCAGGGCATGAGCAAGGTTTGCACCGTCAGGATGCCCATGGGCAGAGCCATCAGCCAGCCCACCTCAGGGGCCCGGCGGGTTTTGGGTTGAGGGGATCCCAAAAAGACCAGGCCAAACACCCGCGCCAGGTTTAGAGCCGTCAGCCCGTTTACCCACAGCAGCACCCCCACCAGGGCCGGTTGCAAAACGCCGTACACCAGCGCCAGGCGGGTCAGCGTCCAAAAGCACCCCAGCGGCAGCAGGGCCACCATCCCCAG
>NZ_JANSHQ010000138.1:0-5027 GCF_047461715.1 Synechococcus sp. R8-2
TATATCTTGACAAGTCAACAACTGGTGAAGGGCCAACGGCAGCCAGCCAACTTGGGAGTCATCTCCAAGCTGAGCGGCTCAAACGGCAGAATGGGACTCGCGCTTAATGTTGCTGGTAGGCTGGCTGGGGAATCCTACTGGCGCTACCGTGGTTTTGGGTTGTGTTCACAGCGGGTCAGCAGCGGGCCGGCACAGCTTACTCTACCCAAAAAGGTGCACGTGGGATCTTCACCAAGTGCTGGGGTAAGCTACCCTGTCTGTTGAACTTATTCCGGCAGTCTGTCTGGGTGAAAGATGCTGAGATATCGGCATTAGCGGCCCAAAAGGTTCGGTTCCCAGATTGCCTCTGGGTCTACTTCAAGCTGTTCTGCCTCAATCCCTATGGTTTCCTCTGACCTCAAGCGCTGGCTGGATAACTTCCTGATTGCCGTTGTCTTTCTGGTGTTCGCCGGGTTTGTCTGGTTTGTCTTTTCCGTAACCGGGGCTTTTCTTGGGATCCCACTGGGCTACAAACTTTGGATGCGGCTCTGGCTGCCCTTGTTTCAGCCGGCTTTGGGGATCCTGATGGCCGGGGCGGTGGTGAGCGGAGTGTGGGGCTGGCTGGAAAAACGCCGCTCCCAACAATCATGATCATCAATAGAACTGAAGATCCGGTGGCGCAGGGGAGCCACAGACTGGCTCTATACTGGAAACGTATCTAAATGTTGAGCAACTGAGGCAGTCTGGCGTCGTGTTTGTTCTGTCCGGCTACGAGTATTTGCTGGTTTTCCTGATCCTCTGCTCTCTGCTGCCGGTTTTGGCTCTGGGGGCTTCTGCACTCTTGGCGCCAAAGCGGCGGGGATCCCTGCGGCGCAGCACTTACGAGTCGGGCATGGAGCCGTTTGGGCAAGCCTGGATCCAGTTCAACATTCGCTACTACATGTTCGCACTGGTCTTCGTCATTTTCGATGTAGAGACGGTGTTCCTCTATCCCTGGGCAGTGGCGTTTCACCGCTTGGGGCTGTTGGCCTTTGTGGAGGCCCTGATTTTCATCGCCATCCTTGTGGTGGGTCTTGTGTACGCCTGGAGAAAAGGAGCATTGGAATGGTCATGACGTCTGAGAAATCGCAAGTCTTGTTTCCGGGGGCTGCCCCCCAGGTGACTACCGACCTCTCCAACAACGTCGTTCTGACGACGGTGAACGACCTGTACAACTGGGCTAAGATGTCCAGCCTCTGGCCGCTGCTCTACGGCACCGCCTGCTGCTTCATCGAGTTTGCCGCCATGCTGGGATCCCGCTTCGACTTCGACCGCTTTGGCCTGCTGCCTCGTTCTTCGCCGCGCACGGCTGATTTGATCATCACGGCAGGTACGGTCACCATGAAGATGGCTCCGGCGTTGGTCAAGCTCTACCAGCAAATGGCTGAGCCGAAGTACGTGATCGCCATGGGGGCTTGCACCATCAGCGGTGGCATGTTCAGCTCCGATTCCTACACGGCAGTGCGGGGGGTGGACAAGCTGATCCCGGTGGATGTGTACATTCCCGGCTGCCCTCCTCGTCCAGAAGCGATCATGGATGCCATTGTCAAGCTGCGCAAGAAGATCGCCGCCGAGGACATGCGGGAACGAGGCCGTCTGCAGCAAACCCACCGCTACTACACGGTTAAGCACAACCTCAAGCCTGTGCCGGAGATCATCACCGGCAAGTATCTGGAGAGCGAGACCCGCCAAGCTCCCCCGCCAGAGCTGGCTGCGGCCATTGGCTTGCCGGTGCCCCCGGCCTTGCAAACCGCCGACTTTAAGCGGGCGGAACAGCAGCTCAAAGCCTTGCAGGGAGGAGTGTGAGATGGCAGAGGAGAATGCCCAGGAAAAACAAGCGCCGCCATCCGCAGGCGAGCAGTCGGAACCCTTGGTGACGTTGGAGCGGGGCCCGGTTTCCCAGTTTCTGGCCGACAACGGCTTCGAGCACCAGTATTTGGGGAGAGACGCAGCGGGGGTAGAGCTGTTGGAGGTGGAGCGGGACTTTCTCCTACCCTTGTGTACCGCCCTCTATGCCTACGGCTTTAACTACCTGGAGTGCCAGTGCGGGTATGACCTGGGGGCAGGGCAGCCACTGGTCAGCCTTTACCACCTGATCAAGCTGTCAGACGGGGCGGATCGCCCTCAGGAGGTGCGGCTCCAGGTAAAGTTGCCTCGCCAGGATCCACGCCTACCTTCCGTATACTGGATTTGGAAGTCGGCGGATTGGCAGGAACGGGAAACCTACGACATGTATGGCATTGTTTTCGAGGGACACCCGAACCTGAAGCGGATTTTAATGCCGGAAGACTGGATAGGTTGGCCCCTGCGCAAGGACTACATCACGCCTGACTTCTATGAGCTGCAGGATGCCTACTGATTGGGGATCCCTGACCTGGTGAGCAGCGTTGAACAGGATGGGTTGAGATGTGGCCTTTTTTGCTCTTGGCAATCTATGCAGGTGGAGTTTGGTACTCGGCCCGCAAGGCGGATCGCATCTATTCCGGCTCCGGGAAGTGGGTGGTATCGGCCCTCTGGCCTGTGTTGTTGGTCTCGAACCGTCAGTTTCGCCAAAATTGGCGTCGTCCCCTGAACAAGTAAGTTGAGTGAGTCTGGATCCCTGGAATCCTCACCTGTGATCGCTCCTGAGCAACACCTACGCGACCCGAGTCTTTCTCTATCGACACCTCAGGCCACGCAGAAGTTGCGGGAGTTGATTGTCAGCCGCATTCGCGCTCAAGGGCCGGTGACCTTTGCCCAGTTTATGGAGTGGGCTCTCTACGAGCCGGGGTTGGGCTATTACGAGCGGGGATCCCCGATTGGCCCCGACTACCTCACCTCTCCCCACCTGGCGGCGGACTTTGCCCAACTGTTGGCGGAGCAAATCCACCAGTTCTGGCACATTTTGGGATCCCCCCCTGACTTCAAGGTGATCGAGATGGGGGCGGGCAGCGGTCGCTTGGCCCAGGATTGGCTGACCTACGTGCGCTCCGCTAACCCCCCTTTTTGGCAGGCACTGGAATATGGGATCCTGGAGCGTTCTGCCCACCTGCGGCGGCTCCAGCAGGAGCGGTTGGCCCCTTTTGGGGAGAAGGTGCGCTGGTTGGATTGGGACGGGATCCCGGATGAGTCGGTCACAGGCTGTTTCTTCTCCAATGAGCTGGTGGATGCTTTTCCGGTGCATCGGGTGCAGGTGCAGGATGGGGCTTTGCGAGAAATCTATGTCGATTGCGGCGAGGCTGCAGAAGCCAACTTCCGGGAAGTGCTGGGGGATCTGTCCACCCCTGAGCTAAGAGAGTACTTCGCCCGTCTGGGGATCCCTGTAGAAACCTATCCGTCGGGCTACCAAACCGAGGTGAACCTAAAAGCCTTGGAGTGGCTGCAGCTCCTGGCCCGCAAGCTCCGGCGAGGCTACGTGCTCACCATCGATTATGGCCACACCGCCCAGCGCTACTACAGCCCCCACCGCGCCCAAGGTACGCTCCTGGCCTATCGACAGCACGGCAGCTACACGGATCCCTATGTTCGGGTGGGATCCCAGGATCTCACCGCTCATGTGGACTTTACCACCCTAGAGCAGGTGGGAGAATCTCTGGGGCTAAAATGTCTGGGGTTCACCCGGCAAAGCAGCTTTTTGGTCAACCTGGGATTGACCGAGCGGCTGGCCGCCCTTAGCCAAATGGGGAACCCGGTTGATGGCGAAGCTGTGGATGTGGGCCAGGTTTTGCGGCGGCGACATGCTCTTCACGCGCTGCTGGATCCCATGGGGTTGGGGGGCTTTGGGGTATTGGTGCAGGCCAAGGGCTTGATCCCCTCAGAACACGCTCACCCTCTGCGGGGCTTTGGCGAGCCAGAGCTGTGAACCGTTTCGGTGCTATTGGGATGGGATGTCTGCCCCTACCGGCTACCGTTGCCTTCCATCGATGCCAGTTCTGCCATTGCTCTGGCGCTATCTTCCAGGTTGTCGATTCGCTCCTCGAGGGTTGCAAGGACTTCGTCATATTTGTCGGCCCATGCGACGCCGGCGGCAGTTTTGGTCATGCGGGCCGAGCCAAGAGATACGTCTGAAGATCCTTTCGCGGGCATAGGTGACCGTTTAATGGAGTTACTAGAGCCTGTTGACCGACAAGCCTGGGTTAAGCGGGCAATATCCTGCTTCAGGAGATTCTGTTTTGATTGGAGTTGTTCTACCTTGGCTATGCCCTCCTTAAGGGACTGAATGAGTTTCTGTTTCTTGGCTTGTAAATCTCCAATCGAGGCTTTCAGACTTTGCTCTTCTGCGCGTAACTGAGGAAGTCGTTCTTCTTGAGATTGGATCTGGATCTCTGTTTCAAAATGAAGCTGAGGAGTTTGAGCTTGCGAACGAGCCTCATCATAAGGTTGGGCAGCAGCCACCCCCTTCTGCTGGACTTTTGCCCAATCTTCAAGGGCAGCACGCAGGTTGGCCAGTTCGCTTTGCAGTTGCTGTAGGTCTGAAGGAGTGATTTCGTTTTGCTTCTGTCGATTTTCGAGGTGCTGCAGAAGCTGGATTTTGGCTTTGGCCTCGCTTCCAGATAGAGCAGAAGCCACATAGCCCGTCATCCCCGTGGCCAAACCTGCTGCTCCTGCCTGCCACAGGGATCCTCCCGCCCCAAGGCCGCCAATAGCCACCGTAACTCCAGCCAACGCGGGAAAGGCAGTTATCCAAAGCTGGCGGCAGGAGAAAGGCAACATCATCGACCCCAGGGTGGAAGAGGAGATTGTCTTGAAGATTGTTTTGACCATAGGTAATGTTTGGGTAGGTTTTCTCTCACTCACAACTCCTCTTTTTTTAAGGAGAAAGGGGAGCTAGAACCAACACAAAGAACAAAGAACGCCTTAGAGACAATTTTACTGCACTATTTCACTGCACTTCATCACTGCACTTCAAGATGACTCTGGTATACTGCTGAGGTTACAGTTCTTTACGCCATCCCTCCAGTATGGCCACAACTACAAGTCAATCGCCACTCTAAACCTGCAAGAGCCACTTCAGCTAGAAATTGCAGGAG
>NZ_JANSHQ010000139.1:0-1949 GCF_047461715.1 Synechococcus sp. R8-2
CATAGGTCAAGAATACGATTGAATTGCAGTCTTGGACTTTGATTTCAGCAGCCTCAGCAATCCCTACAGCATCCGCGAGGCTTCTCGGGGGTGAGCGACCTGTTGGTGGATCGGCTGGTGAGAGATGGCACCTTTTCCGTCATCGAGCGCTCGCGGCTGGACGCGATCTTGGCCGAGCAGAACCTGGGTCTATCCGGTCGACTGGATGCCAACACCGCTGCTCAGGTAGGCCGGATCCTAGGGGTCGATGCGGTGATCCTCGGCAGTGTGACCCAGTTTGATGTGTTGTGTCTGTGCGCCGTTCTGGGGGTGGGGCACCGGTCTTAACTCCCTTCGGCAGCTTCCCGCTGGCGGTGGGCGCTGAGTCAGTGGATGCCGATGCCAACGTGCAGCTGAATGCCCGCTTGGTGAGCACCAGTACTGCCGAGATCTTGGCCGTGGTCGAGGGCAAAGGCAACGCCAGCCAGTCGGATAGCACGGTCATGGTTGCCGGCTTTGGCGGGGGATCCGCCACCAGCAACGAAGAGAAGCTGTTGGTATTGGCAAGCCAACAAGCGGTGGAGCAAATTGCCGGACAGTTGGTGGGGTTTGCCGGACGCTTGGCAGCTCAGCCCCGCTCCTTGCCAACGGTTAACGCCTTGGTGGCGGATGTCTACGGCAACCAGGTGATCCTGAACAAGGGCAGCCGCGATGGCTATCGGGTGGGATTGATTCTTTCTGTGGAGCGCGTCGTCCGCGAGGTGAAGGATCCGGCCACGGGGACAGTCTTGCGCAAATTGACTGAGCCAGCCGGACAGGTCCAACTGACGGAGGTGGATGACAGCTCCAGTGTGGGACGCATTCTCAGCGGGGCAGGCTTCAAGGTTGGGGATGTGGCCAAGCCTGTCCAATGAGCTTTCCCAAGCCCTATCCTCAGGATCCCTCGATGGGAGCAAAGCCCTGCCGTTGCGTGTTTTCGGTTACGGTGCGCGGCTCTAAAAATTGCAGCAGGTAGTCGGGGCCGCCGGCTTTGGATCCCACGCCGGAGAGCTTGAAGCCGCCGAAGGGCTGCCGCTCCACCAACGCCCCGGTGATCTCGCGGTTGATGTAGAGGTTGCCGACGGCAAAGTCCTGGCGAGCCTGTTGAATGTGGGAAGGGGTGCGGCTGTAGAGACCGCCGGTGAGGGCGTAGGGGGTGGCATTGGCCATCTGCAGAGCAGAAGAAAAGTCCGGCGCTGAGATCACCGCCAAAACCGGGCCAAACAGCTCCCGCTGCGCCAGCTCTGACTGGGGATCCACCTGGCTGAACACAGTGGGGCCGACGAAGTAGCCTTTTTCCGGCACGGGCAGGCTGAGGTCGAGACGGGCATAGGCTTGGGCCGATTGAATGGCCTGGTGCAGGCGAGCTTGGGCTTCTGCATCGATGACCGGGCCAACTTGGGTGCCGGGGTGGGCCGGATCCCCCACACTTAAAGAGCGCACCGCCTCGATGAGCCGCCCCAAGAACAGGTCGTGAATGGACTGCAAAACGATCGCCCGCGAGCAGGCGGAGCATTTCTGGCCGCTGTAGCCAAAGGCGGAGTTGACCACCCCTTTGACCGCCTGATCCAGGTCGGCGCTTTCGTCCACAATGATGGCGTTTTTGCCCCCCATCTCGGCAATGACCCGCTTGATGTGGTGCTGGCCCGGCTGCAGTTGCGCGGCTTGGGCGAGGATCTGGCAGCCCACCGCCTGGGATCCGGTGAAGGCAATCAGGTGCACCCGCCGGTCTTGAACCAACAGGGGGCCGATGGCTTCGCCCACCCCCGGCAGGAATTGAAAGACACCCTCCGGGATCCCAGCTTCGGCAAGGGCCTTGAGGATAAACTCCGCCAGTTTGGCGGCGATCAGCGAAGATTGCTCTGCCGGTTTGAGGAGCACGCAGTTTCCGGCCACCAAAGCCGCCGCTGTCATGCCACAGGGGATGGAGA
>NZ_JANSHQ010000140.1:0-4040 GCF_047461715.1 Synechococcus sp. R8-2
ATGGCGGGGATCCATGTATCCCAGTGCTCACCCTGCGGCTAGAGCATGGGACCTATTGCCCCCGCACCCCCGTTAGTTAAAATTGTTGGTACTAGAACTGTAAGGCACAGCTTCTTCTAGCTTTGTCCAGGTTTGCGGCTGAGCTACAGGTGCTCTGTTGTGGGCAAAGGGAACTTGCGCCTCGGCTGCAGCAAGCAAGATGGGGGTTGGCTTCCTGCTCAGCAGGTTTTGGGAAAGGTTGAAGGTTGTAAGTTGGCTCAGAAAAGGACTGGGTGTTTTGGGGCAGATGAAAAGTAGCTTAGTGCAGCTCGATTATCGAGTTTATAAGTTGGCGCGGCTGTTGAGCGAATATTTGGAGTTGGGGAAATGGGTTGCCCTGTCTGCTGGCTCGCTGGGTGAAGAGCCTTCTGGCAACGAACATCAAGCCTGGCTGCACAAATTTTCAGTTTACTTGTCAGAGCAGGCTCCTTGCCCTGGCCTCAAGGATCGGGATCCCGTAGGCTAGGTAGGCCCTCCCCTGCTGCACTCAACATGTGGATCCCTTCTTGGTGGCCGAAGCTCAGTTTTCAGGTTTGGCTGATCTTTATCGGTCGGCTGCTTTCCCAAACTGGAACCGGCTTTACCTTGTTTTATGCCAGTCTCTTTTTTGTGAATCAGGTGGGGCTGACCGCCACCCAAGTGGGCCTGGGGCTAGGCATTATGGCTTTTGCCGGGGTGTTTGGCCGCATCCTGGGCGGCTCGATGGCCGATGGAGCTTGGGGGCGCCGTTCCACTTTGATCCTCTCTCTGGCTATTTCCACCTTGGGGTCGTTTGGGTTTGCGCTCTCCTATGACTTCTGGAGTTTTGCCCTGGCCAATATGGCTGCAGGCTTGGGGCAGGGGTTGTACTGGCCGCCTGCGGAAGCGATTGTAGCAGATCTAACCACTCGTGAGCAGCGCAACGAAGCCTACGCTCTCAACCGTCTGGGGGATAACCTGGGCCTCAGCCTTGGGGTGGCTATGGCCAGCACGCTGGTGGCTCTGACGGGGGCCTATCGGCTCTTGTTTGTAATCGACGGTGTCACTTTTCTAATCTTTCTGGCAGTACTTTGGTTTTTTATCCGGGAAACTCGGGCGACTTGTCCGGCAGCAGAGCCTGTGTTGGCAGGTTGGAAAACCGCCCTTAGAGATCGCTCCCTTTTGGTGTTTGGCCTGTCGAATATCCTGTTCACCACCTATGTGGCCCAGCTCAGCAGCAGCATGCCCCTTTACTTCCGCAATGGGGTAGGGATCCCAGAGGTGCAAATCGGCATTTTGTTTGCCTTGCATGGGGCCTTGATCGCTCTGCTGCAGATGCCGGTGGCCCGTTGGTTGAATCGCCGGACGCGCATCCAAGGGTTGCAGGGATCCGCCCTGATGTGGGGGGTGGGATTTCTTTTGGTTTGGCTTAGCGGTCTGGCGGCGGAATTGGGGGCTCCGGCCCCGGCGGTGGCAGTCTTGGCGCTGGCGGTGCTCTCTTTGGCGTTGGTGAGCTACAACCCCTCTGCCTCTGCTTTGGTGGCGGATTTGGCGCCGGATCACTTGCGGGGGGTGTATCTGTCGGTCAACTCCCTCTGCTGGGCGGCGGGGTTTGCTCTTGGCCCAATGATTGGGGGGATGGCCTTGGACTTGCCGCAACCGTGGGCAAGCGGGTTGTGGATCTTTTGGGTGATCACCGTCAGTTGGGTTTGGGGGATCCTCCGCTTTCTGAACCGCATTCTGCCCTGCAAGGTGAATAGGGCCGCAGTGCCTCCGGTGATGGAGCCCGCTCCCCTCGGTGACGCAGAACGCTAGAGCCCAGGAAAGAAGCAGATTTTGGGATCCCAGTCTTGGCCAACAGCTGGTTAGAGTATGGATGTCGAACAGGAAGGCTAGTTCTGCTCTTGTAGCCTGCAATTTGGTCTCAACGGTGGAGGATCTGAATCATGAGCTTGATTGGCAACATCATCTGGCTAATCTTCGGGGGTTTGCTGACAGGTTTGGGCTACATCTTAGGAGGACTGAGCCTTTGCCTGACAATCATCGGCATTCCCTTTGGCTGGCAGAGCATCAAACTGGGGTTTGCAGTGCTTGCCCCCTTCGGAAAGGAAGTGGTGGAGTATCCCGATGCCAACAGCCCGCTGCTGCTGATCTTTAACGTCATCTGGCTATTGCTGTTTGGCTGGCCGTTGGTGCTTAACCATCTCTTCTGGGCTGTGATTCTGGCAATCACCATTGTTGGGATCCCCTTTGCCAAACAACACATGAAGTTAATTATTTTGTCGTTGTTGCCCTTTGGCCGAGATCTGCGCTGAGAAAGTGGGTGAACCTAGATTGTGGGTTTATTGAGGGGTACGGCCAAACTGGTTATTAGGCATTTCTCACTTGGGATGCAGGAGAGTTTTCTGTCGGGTTGTCAGGATTTGGGGTTGCCAATTGCCAAGGCTGCTCTCGGAGTTGCTCTATTGAACCATCGTCAAACTATTACCAATGACTTGCCTCGTGTAATTTCCCCAAGTTTGAGCAGCTATGCTGCTGCTTCCTCGTGTTGGGCTAGAGTCATCATTGCCCAGCCAAATGCCGGTCACCAGGGGAGGGTTGGGCGTGTAGCCGATAAAGAGCAGATCCTTGTTGGCGGTGGTGGTGCCGGTTTTACCGGCTTCTCCAATGCCGAGCCGGGCAGCAGTGCCGGTGCCGGAGCTGATCACCCCTTGCAGTACGGCTGTCATCTGTTGGGCGACGGTTTCTGGCAGGACAAGTCGCTGAGAGCGGGGATCCTCCCGACCAGGGTAAATCTCACGGCAGGTGCGAAAGTCGTTGGGGTTGGCGCAATCGCTGCTATCCAAGATGCGGCGGATGGTGTGGGGCCTTGACCAAAGGCCACGATTGGCAAAAGGAGTGAAGGCTGCTGTCAACTCCAGCAAGTTCACCTCCATGGTGCCAATCACCATAGAAGGATAGGGTTGCAACGGCGATTGGATGCCCATTTGCCGGGCCGTCGCCACCACTTGCTCTAGACCGACTTGTTGGGCCAACCGCAGGGCAATCACGTTTTCGGAGAGGATCAGGCCGCGGGCCAAATCCATAGGGGCCGATCCCGAGCGACAGCCCCGAAAGGTGAGGTTGCCCCAGGTGAGGGGCTCGCAAGACAACACTTGGGAGAGAGGGATCCCCTGGGTGAGGGCAGCCGCATACGTGAACACTTTGAAGGTGGAGCCCGGCTGCCTTTGAGCTTGGGTAGCCCGGTTGAAGGGGCTGGCGTTGTAGTCGATCCCGCCCACCAAAGCCAGCACTTCACCGTTGCGGCTGTCGAGACTGACCAAAGCGCCTTGGCTGAAGCCCAAGCGGGATCCGGACTCGCGCACCGTTTGGGCCAGGACTTGCTCTGCCAAACGCTGGTAGGGCAAATGCACCGTGGTTTCGATGATGAAGTTGCCCTCTGCCGAGAGGTCTTGGCCCAAGAGCTGCCGCAGCTCCTGGAAGACGGCACTGTAAAAGTAGGGAGCAACTGTCGAGGTTTGGGAGCGCAAATGGGGGTTGAGGGTGAGGCGACTGCGCCGGGCCCGCCGAATCTCCTCTTCGGGGAAGACTTTCAGCTCGCTCAGGCGATCCAACACCCGATCCCGGCCCCGAACGGCGGCATCATAGTTGGCGACAGGGTTAAAGGCATTGGGCGCGGGCAAAATGGCCGCCAGAGTCGCAGCTTCGGAAAGGCTGAGCTGGCGGCTTGGGATCCCGAAATAGAACTGGGCAGCAGTTTCAAAGCCGTAGATGCCGTTGCCCAGGTAAACATTGTTGAGGTAGAGAGCGAGGATTTCGTCTTTGCTGTAGCGCTGTTCCAGCTTCAGGGCGGCGACGGCCTCCCGCAGCTTGCGCCCGAAGGTGTTGCCGGAGCCGGTGTAGTCCCGCAGCACGGTGCGGGCCAGTTGTTGGCTGATGGAGCTGCCCCCCTGCTGCACTTCCCCCGAGCGCAGGTTCACCCAAAAGGCGCGGGCAATGCCCAGCAGATCCACCCCAAAGTGGGAGTAAAAGCGGTGATCTTC
>NZ_JANSHQ010000141.1:0-2431 GCF_047461715.1 Synechococcus sp. R8-2
TCCGTCCCGCTACCGCGATCGTAGCAGAGAACCTTCCAGTTCTTGCATTCCTGTAGCGTTGCATGGCAATAGGGTGGGACTTTTGCCAAGAACTCATTTGTCAAGATTTGTCAAGAACTCATTTGTAGAGCAGCTTGCTCTGCTCTTGTACAACTCACAGGGGCTGCTAATCCAGCAAAAACTGTACCCACTTCGGCGGGGGTGGCAGCGGGCAACGAAAGTGCTCCATCACCAGGGCGGCCACCAAATGCACCGTGAATACGTAGATGAGGGAATTGAAGGCAATAAATCCCACCACCACCACCTGAACCATCCAGGGTTCTGCCACCCAGTAGACGCCCCATCGGCTGAGGGACACATCCAGGAGCCAGTTGGTTAGGCCGGTAAGTTGAATGGTTACGTAGATCCAGAGGTTTTCCCCCACCAGTAGGGAGGAAAGCACCAACTGAAAGATCAAGCCCAGGGCGCTGAGCACAGCCCCGCTCACCACCGAGACGTACCAGGAAAGACGCTGCTGCCACAGGCGGGCACACCAATAGCCCAGCAGACCATAGGGAATGACATAGAGAATGCTGCGCGTGGGCCCTATCAGCACCGTCAGCAACAGGCCGGAGACCACCAGGGCCATTGCCCCTGTGCGGGGATCCCAGCGCATCACCGCCAGCGCCACCGGGATGGGGAAAAACAGACGTATAAAGGGGGCCAGCGGCGTGTAGCTCAGGATCCAGATCAAGGCTGCCGTACTGGCCAAAAAAGCTGTCTCCACCACCCTCAAGGCCGGAGAACGGGAAGGGGGGGGAGGCAAGGGAGGAAAGTCATCCTGCACAGAAGGCTGAGGCGGCGGGGGCACATCCAGAAAAGCACAACTTTTCCCAGCTTAGGCCACCGGTTGCCGGGTTGGGCGAATTGTTGCCCAGAGGTGTGGATCTGGACTGCAAATCGGCTACAGGATAGGCCCTGTTGTCGATTGGGGCTGCCTCAGCGGATCCCTTTTGGATTTCAGGACATTCGGCAACATTTCCCAAGGCCAACCGTGAACCGACCCCCATCGGCCAGTCTCTCCTGACCCTACCCATCAACTTGTCTTGAAACGACTAGGGCGTTCTGATAAAGTTGAGGCGGGATTTGCCCTGAGAGAGCGGGATCCCTTCTGGACAAGTCTAGGGTCAATGCTATGGCAGTGCGGGTGGGCATCAACGGTTTTGGCCGCATCGGACGGCTGGTGTTGCGGGCTGCTTGGGGCTGGGAAGAGCTGGAATTCGCCCACATCAACGAGATCAAAGGGGGAGCTGCGACGGCGGCCCACCTGTTGAAGTTTGACTCGGTGCAGGGCCGCTGGGCTATCGACATCGAGGGATCCGATAACCGGCTGCGCATTCAGGACAAAACCCTCACCTTTAGCGAACACAAGTCTCCTGGTGAAGTGCCCTGGGCAGAGTTGGGGATCGATCTAGTGCTGGAATGCTCGGGCAAATTTGTCAAGGCAGCGGAGCTGGATGCCTACTTCAAAGCGGGGGTGTGCAAGGTGATTGTGGCTGCTCCCGTCCAAGACAAGACAGCCCTCAACATCGTCATGGGTGTCAACGATCACCTGTACGACCCGGCCCGGCACCATTTGCTCACGGCGGCTTCCTGCACCACCAACTGCCTGGCTCCTTTGGTGAAGGTCATCCACGAGGGAATCGGCATTGTTCACGGGGTGATCACCACCATCCATGACGTCACCAATACTCAAACCATGGTGGATGCCCCCCACAAAGACCTGCGGCGGGCCCGCTCCGCTCTGCTGTCTTTGGTGCCCACCACCACCGGCTCGGCCACGGCCATTGGGCTGATTTACCCCGAACTCAACGGCAAGTTGAACGGCATTGCCGTGCGCGTGCCCCTCTTGAACGCTTCCCTGACCGATGCGGTGTTCGAAGTCAGGCGGCCCACCACCGTGGAAGAAGTCAATCACCTCTTAAAAACTGCAGCCGAGGGCGAACTCAAGGGGATCCTCGGCTACGAGGAGCTGCCCCTGGTCTCGGTGGATTTCAAAGGGGATCCCCGTTCCAGCATTGTGGATGCGCCCTCGACGATGGTGGTGGATGGCGCCCAGGTGAAGATCCTGGCCTGGTACGACAACGAATGGGGCTACGCCAACCGCATGGCGGAACTGGCCCGCAAAGTGGCCCGCAGTCTATAGAAACATCTCCCTTGGAGACCTGCCCATGACTTCTGTTTCGACGGCTCAAGCCTCTGCGGTTCGCAACTACGCCCTGGTTACAGCGGCCTATTGGGGGTTCACCATCACCGATGGCGCCATCCGCATGTTGGTGCTGCTGCACTTCCACAAGTTGGGCTTTACCCCGATCCAAATTGCCATGCTGTTTCTCTTCTACGAGATCTTCGGGGTGATTACCAACTTCCTGGGCGGCTGGATTGGATCCCT
>NZ_JANSHQ010000142.1:0-5347 GCF_047461715.1 Synechococcus sp. R8-2
GCCTCTGCGCCACCTGTCATGTTTACGTCAAAGAGGGAATGGAAAGCCTCACTCCCATCACCCCCCGCGAGGCCAAGACTCTGGAGACCATTACCAGCGCCCGCAGCAATTCCCGGCTGGCCTGTCAGGCGCGGGTGGTTTCCGATGGCGTGGTGGTGGAGCTGCCGCCGGGGATGTACGTGAACTCGCTGAGGGATATCGAAGTGCTCATCGGTCGGCGGGCCGAACAAGACCTGCTGCACCCACGGACGGGGAAGGTTTTGGTGGAGCAGGGCAAGATCATCACTCGCTCTACTGTTAAGCAGCTAGAAAATGAGGACTTCCGCATCATTGGCAATACGCTGGCCCAAACTCGGGAAGTTTGATGGATTGTCGATATTCAGGGATCCCTTGGGCTCAGCGGGCATTGTCTTATAGACAATCAACCAAGGATTGAACAATGTTGGATCCCTCAGATAGCTGACCAAGTTTATCGAATGCTTAGCCATTCATTTTGTTGACTCATTGGCATTGTCTGGCCCAGTTGATCCCTACAAATCCCACCAAATCCTGTTGCTTTGCAATCTAGAATTATCCATTTTTTATCAGGAGAGCGCCATGGCCACCACATCTCGACCGGATCCCCGTCCTGCAGTCACCCTGCCTGTGGGCCGCGACAAGCATGCTCACTACAGTTACCGCGATTTCTTTCGCTTCAACCGAGATCAGGGCACGATTATCGATTGGAACAACACCCAAAATCTGCTGTTGAGCGAAGACTTTATTGTGGGCCTGCAAACAGGCTTGGAACGGGAGGTGGGGGATGCTTCGGCGGCGGTGATGTACACCATTGGCAGAGATTGGGGCATCCGCGATGCCAAGCACTTCTCCGAGTGGTACGAGCGGGAGTATGGGATTGGCGTAAAACAGTCCAACCTTTTGTTTTTGCTGGAGACTTGGTGGTGGCCTTTTACGGCTCAGGGCTGGGGCAAGTGGGAGGTGGAAACCGAATCCAAACAAAAAGGCTTCCTGTTTATCAACTTGTTTGACTCGATGGTGGCTCGCACCCTTGGGGATGTGGGCAAGCCGGTTTGTCATCTCTATGCCGGGCTATTTGCCGGGTTTTTCACCGCTATGACTTCCCGCGAGCTGGCCTGCATCGAGATCCAGTGCTACGCCATGGGGGAAACCTACTGCAAGTTCCTGTTGGGCGGGCAAGAACGCATTGATGCCGCCAATTTTTGGATCACCGAAGGGGCCAGCGCCCGCGAGATCGAGCAGCGTTTGCACCAGTTGTGAGGCTTGCTTGTGGCTTTTGAAGGCTCTCTGGGATCCCTCGACACTTTGGAGAAACGCCCATGGTCACCTTCAACTTAGACACCGATCTGGACTTAACCCAGCCGCTGGCGGTCTTTTTGCAGGGGTTGAACTGGGATAACCGACCCCCGGCCAAGGCTCCCTTTGCTCAAGAGCCGCCGCCGCAGTCCCCCATGCTCTTTGCCCAATCGGTGGGACAGTTTTTTGCCGGCTTCAATTGGTCGGGCATCTGCCCACGCTCAGAGCCGCTGCCGGAATTGCCGGCAGAGGATCCCTTTACTCTTGAGGATTTTGCCGCCTTGTTTGGCGGAGCTTTGCTCTAGCTCTGGTTTGTTCAGGGCTCTCAGTTGTGCTCTCTCGATCCGTGCTCTAAGGAGACTTCACCCATGGATGACCTTCACTCTTGGCCGGAGCGCATTGCCGATCGAGAAGGGGGTTACCTAACACCCGACGATCTGCAAGACCTGATTCGCTACTCTCTCTCTTTTCAAGAACGGCTGGAGCTCTACCAGGTCTTACAACAGCAGGAGCTGACCTGGATCCAAAAGGTTTTGCAACAGCAGGGGCCAACCCCCGTCGCGACAGCGTTGCCCAGCAGCAATCCCGCCAGAGAGGGGGCAGAACCTTCTCTAACCCCGGCTCAGCGCCTCTTGGCTCGTCAATTGGCCTTTTGTTTGCGCTCCCTGGGCCTGAGTCTGTTGCTGGGGGATCCCACCCCTGTGCAGCAGGTAACTCTTGGTGCGATGGAACAGTACCTAGGGTTGCCGCAAGCGCTCGCTCAGCTACGGGCAGTGGTTCAGGGATCCCTGCCGGCGGATCAGCAGGGGTTGCTTGCCCCCTACTGGCAAGAGCTGCAGACTGTCTGCGCAACTTCTCAGGCCCAATCTCCTTCCCCTTCTTCTTCTGAGATGGAGGTTGACCTACCCACAGTTCCGCCGGAGCGGGCTCTCACCTTGGCGGAAATGTTTGTGTGAAGCCAACTAACGGAGGATCTGTCCATGAATTCAAGGGTTGCCGAGCTGATGCACCAAAGTGAGGGCCGCTATCTGCGCCCAGATGAGTTGAAAACTCTACACGCCTACGTGGAAGGGATCCCGAAGCGGGTCCGCCTTTACCAGGTTCTGCAGGCCAAAGAACAAGAGCTGCTGGATCGGGTGATGGAGAAGTTTCAGCCGATGATGCCGAATTTAATCCGCCAGCATGGTCACCTGGCCTGGGAGCGCTGCCGCCGGGATCTGAGCATGGTGTGGCGCTACTGCTGCATGGCCATGCTGCTCAACGACGAAGACTACCTGAGGGATAAATTGCTCTACTGGCTGGAGACGATCCTGAAATCGTTCAAGATGCGCGACCAATGCCAGCCTGCCTACAAGTTAATGCTCGACTCCCTGACCTACATCTTTGGGGCAGAAGAGAGCGAGATGATCCGTCCTTATCTGCTTTTGGCCAAATCCATGCTGGTTAACTAGGTCCATTCGCCCTCAATGGATTCCCTAGTTTTGCCAATCCACCGGACATTCATCCCTTCACTCCAAAAGGCCAAGTTCCAGCCGCCCTCAAATCCGTCCATCCCCCTGTGAGATAGCCATGACTACCCTGCAAGAGATTCTGCAAGACCAGATCTTGCCTGGGCACTGCTTTAGCCCTGCCTACTACATCCGCCCTGACATCCACACCGGACTGCTCTACAGCCGCGGAGGATACCGCTTGGCGGCCTTTCCCATGCCCCTGCTGGAGGCTCTCTACTCCGGCCTGCGCTATGAAACTGGCCAAGCCACCCGCGTCATTCTCTACAACTGTGGCCGCGATTGGGGAGAGGCATTTTTCCGCCGTGTTGAAGACGAGCTTTCCGGCTACTACCAGCAGCCGCTGCAGGAATTGCCGATGGGGATCTTCCTGGATGCCCTCAGCGACCTCTGGGCCACCCACGGTTGGGGACGCCTGGAGCTGGACTTTTCCGCTGCTGACCACGGCTTGGTTCAAGCCGGGATCCGCCATTCCGGGTTTGCCCTGGCCGCTCGCGCCAGCTTCAACCTGGAGGAAGCTTCTACACGGCAAGAGCCTGCCGGATACCTAGAGGCGGGAATGCTGGCCAGCCTCTTCTCATTGCTTTCGGGGCGGGATCTCATCTGCGTGCAGACCACCTGCGAATCCCTAGGGGCCGACCTCAACCGCTTCCTCATCGGTACGGCCCAGCGGCTGCACCACTGCGAGGAGTGGGTGCGCAAAGGCCTCTCCCACGAGGAGATTCTGGATCGGCTCACCGCCAGTCCCTAGGGCCAGAGCTGTTTTCAGGGGCTCGCTAGGGCAGGTAGGGCTGAAAATCTTGGGTGACCGTCAGAGTCAAGTTGGCATTGGCGTCGATCACCGCCACTTCCGGCGCCGTTACATTGCCGATGACAGCCCCTGCCGCCGCTCCGCCCAGCACTTTCTCCGTCGAGATCACCCGGTCGCCGAAGAGGCCCCCCAAAATCGCTCCTGCGGCTGCCCCGATCAAGGCATCTTGCACAATCGCTTCCCCGGAAGTGTGGCGGGGATCCTTGCGCAGCGGGATAACCTGGCTCTGAGCGTAGAGGGGGTAGGATTGGCCGTTGAAAATCAGGGCCCGCGAGACAAACTGGGTGCCGCCGCTCACCGGCTGAAATTGGCCTTCCAAAACGGCCCCCGCCGGGACGACCGTGTTGCCGTAGATGTCCCGCAGAGGAGTATCCAGGCTGAGGCTGACGGCACGGGTTTCCCCAGGGGCAATCAAGAGGGTTTCTGGGGAGCGATGCACCGCCTGGATCAGATCCCCGGAGCGCAATAGCAACGTGGTTTGCAGTTGAAAGGGCTGGCCAGGTTGCAGGGGTTGAGGGCCAGGGGGAAGGGGGCGAGGATTCACAGGACGCCATCCCTCACCGGCAGGCGGTGGTGGCAAGGGCCCCATTTGGGCCAAAACTGGGGCGGCCATCTGCGCTGAGAGCAATCCGCCAAGCAGAGGAGCCAACAGGCGGCTGGCTGGGTTGGTCATGGTCTTACCCCCATTCATCATTCCTACGCTAGCTGCAAACCGGACAAAACCGGGAGCCTTTCGGGCCTTACCTATCTTTTACCTATCTTGATCAAAGCCAACTGAATGGAAATGGGCTACCTCAGGTGAGCAGATTCCGCTGCTCTTCGCTCCAGATAGAAGTACGGAAAAACGCTAGGGTTGCCCACTCTGGGATCCCTGCTGTCCATGTTAGATTAGGCTCTAGGTTTCTTCCCCTGCGTGGGGCCGAAGTCTTGCAGCATCCCAACCCTCTTCTTGTAGCTATGAAGCGCAGCACATCCATGCCGGGCCAGCCCTCTCCCGGGTCAGAAGCTTCCGCCCAACCTGCTCAATCCTCTTTCCAGCCTTTTGCCATCTCCACTTGGAAGTCTCTTCTCTCGTCAGTGCTGCTGGTGCTGCTGGGCATTGGGCTGGGAGCAGCTCTGGTGGGGGGCAAGGGGGTATCTGCCCAGACGACGGCAACCCCGCCCCAACTGAACCTGAATTTCATCGCCGATGTGGCGCAAAAGGTGGGGCCGGCGGTGGTTCGCATCGATGCTGAGCGGACGGTGCGCGCCCCTGCCCCTTTTCCGGAGGAGTTTTTCAGCGATCCCTTTTTCCGGGATTTCTTTGGCCAAGCGATCCCTTCCATCCCTCGGCAGCGGCGACAGCAGGGAACCGGCTCTGGGTTCATCATCAGCCCAGACGGCCAGATCATCACCAATGCCCATGTGGTCGAGGGATCCGACAAGGTAACGGTGACGCTCAAGGATACCCGCAGCTTTGATGGGCAGGTAATCGGTTCGGATCCGGTTACGGACATCGCCGTGGTGAAGATCAACGCCCAGAACCTGCCGACCGTGAAGCTGGGGCGCTCGGAAACCCTGGAGCCGGGCCAGTGGGCCATTGCCATCGGCAACCCCCTGGGTTTGGATAACACCGTTACGGCTGGGATCATCAGCGCTTTGGGCCGTTCCAGCGGGGAGATTCGGGTGCCTGACAAGCGGGTATCTTTTATCCAAACGGATGCGGCCATTAACC
>NZ_JANSHQ010000143.1:0-1985 GCF_047461715.1 Synechococcus sp. R8-2
AGCTTGAATCGAAATGACCCTAAACGCAAGCTTGTTCTCAATCTGTGTCCATTCAGTTCAATCGGGGGAATCAGCATGAGTGCAATTACAGCGGCAAGCCGGATGGGGATCCGGGGCATTACGGAGACCACCCCACTGGAGTTGCGCCCCAACGCCAGCCAGGATCAGCTCAATGCGGTGCTGCGGGCCATCTACCGTCAGGTGCTGGGCAACGACCATTTGTTTGGGGCCGATAGGAAGGAGCTAGCCAGTGCGGAATCGCTGCTGCGCCAGGGCAGCCTGACGGTGCGGGAGTTTGTGCGATGGATCGCCAAGTCCGAAGCCTACAAAAAGCGGTTTTTCTACCCCAACTCGCAAACCCGGGCCATCGAGCTCAATTTCAAGCATCTGCTGGGACGCGCTCCCACCAGCCCCAAAGACATCGCCCGCCATTTGGACATCTACCAATCTGGCGGCCACAGCGCGGAGATCGATTCCTACATCGACAGCCCAGAATACCTAGAAGCTTTTGGAGACAACATCGTCCCCTACCCGCGTGGGTTTGAATACCGCAAGGCTCATTCCACCCGCGACTTTACCAATCTCTTCGCCCTCTACGGGGGCTACGCCAACAACGATCGCTCCCAAGGGCCCAGACCCCGTCTGATGATGCCTTTGGCCACCGGGTTTACCCCGGCCATTCGCCGCATTGGGGTGCGGGGCCTGCTGCCGCCCAGCCCCATTTCCAAACACCTGGGGCCGCCAACGGGCCAGTCGGATCGCATGTTCTGTGTGGAAGTGACCCGACTGCTGAATCCGCCTTCGGCGCTGGCCACTTCCAGCCGAGTGCGCAAATCCAACCAGCAGATTTTCGTCTCTGCCGATCAACTGTCGGCAACAATGCAGCGGTTGCTCAAGTCGGGCGCCAAGATCGTCAGTGTCCGCAGCGCTTAATCCCTTCTCGGTGTCCTCTCCGTTGTTGATTCCATGACCACTGCTGTTCCTCTGGATCCCAATCCGTCGGTGGATCTCACCCCGGCTGGACAAATCGCCAAGCTGCGCCACGGGGATCCAGGGGAACGCTACTATGCGGCTTGGTGGCTGGGGCGCATGCGCATTGCCGAAGGGATCCCTGCCCTGATCGAGGCCCTGGCCGATGAAACGGATCGCACCGCTCAAGGGGGATATCCGCTGCGGCGCAACGCTGCTCGTGCTTTGGGTAAACTGGGATCCCTCGCCGGGATCCCTCCCCTGAAGGCGGCTTTGTCTTGCTCTGATGGCCAAGTGGTGGCGGCGGCTGCCCAGGCGCTGGTTGAGATTGCCCTTGCCAACAACCTCCATAGGGATCCCGACGAAGTGGAAAAGCTGGGATCCGCTTTGCTGGAAGGGCTGCGCTTTGTGGAGCAAGGACTGCAGACGGAAGCCCAAGCCGCCCTAGAAGCCATTGTTGAGGCTCTTGGACAACTGCAAGTGACCGCTGCCCTGGAGCCAATTCGTCCTTACCTAGAGCACACTTCCATTCGCTTGCAATGTGCGGCGGCACGGGCCTGCTATCGTCTCACCGGGGATCCGACTTTTGCTCAGCGCCTGCTGTCGGTGTTGAATCACCACAACATCCATCTGCGGCGGGCTGCCCTTTTGGATTTGGGGGCCAGTGGCTATTTGCCGGCAGCACAAGCCATTGCGGTGGCGGCGGTGGAGGTCAACCTGAAGCTCCTCGCCCTCAAACAGTTGGTGGAGATCAACCTGGAACAACATCAAAGGATCCCCGGTGCTGAGCTGCAGCAGGTGCTGCGGCTGATCGACGAGCTGCTGTGAGCGGTGGTGCTTCTGGGCCCTTGCTGTTCACATTAGCGGGACGGAGTCCTTTGCAACTGACCTATCAAGGCATTGCCCATGAGTTTGTGCATCCCTCTGCAGCGATTCAAAGCCGTCAGAATCTGTCCGCTCGGCACCAGGGTTGGGCTCCGTGGCTGTAGCACTGCCTCAGCTAGAAATCGCAGGAG
>NZ_JANSHQ010000144.1:0-746 GCF_047461715.1 Synechococcus sp. R8-2
GCGAAAGCGTCGCGTAGCGATAATGTCTATGCAATCCAAAGTGCTGTGCCTACAACAGGGGAAGGCTGACGTGACTGCCGGCTTGCTCTTCGATATGGACGGGGTGATTGTGGATTCGGAACCAATCCATGCCCGCGCCGGGGCCATTGCCCTGCAACGCTGCCACCTATCCCTGGATTTGGCCCCCATCTCCCTGCAGTTCAAGGGGCGCACCGACCGCGACATGTTCGAGTACCTTGTCCAACACCAGACGGACACCCCGCCTGCGGAACAGCCCCTGCTGGTGCAGCGCCTGATCGAGGAAAAGGCCAAGGCTTTTGGCGAGCTGCTGGCAGAGGTACCCCTGGTGCCGGGGGTGCTGGAGTTTTTGGCGGCCAGCCGCCAGCGCTTTTCTGCCCTGGCCGTCACCACTTCGGCCATCCGCCGGGATCAAGCGCAGATTTTCCAGCGCTTCGACCTGCACCGCTGGTTTGACGCGGTGATTACCGCCGAAGACATTCAGCGGGCCAAGCCCGACCCAGAGCCTTACCTGAAAACGGCTGCCGCTGTGGGGCTGGATCCGGCGTTGTGTTGGGTGATTGAAGATTCTACCCATGGGATCCGCGCCGCTAAGGGGGCTGGCTGTTTTGCGGTGGGCCTCACCACGGCTTTCACCGCCGAGGAACTGCGCCACGCCGGGGCAGATGTGGTGGTGGACAGCTTTGCGGAGTTGGCCACACTCCTGTTCGCGAGAGCGTCGCGTAGCG
>NZ_JANSHQ010000145.1:0-14000 GCF_047461715.1 Synechococcus sp. R8-2
GAGACAACACCTGGCGAACTTGATTCACCATCTCCTCATGATCCACCACCGGCTTGGCGATATAACCATCCGCCCCGCTCTGGGCCAAAAATGCCTCGCGGTCGCCGCGCATCGCATGGGCCGTCACCAAAATAATGGGGATGGAGCGGCTTTTTGGATCCCCCTTCAGCAGTTGGGCAATGCGGATCCCGTCCACCGCCTCGCCGCGAAAGGTGCTCTGGGACAGGGAAACATCCAACAAAATGACATCCACCTCGTGCCCCTGGGCCAGCTTCAAAATCTGCTCCACATCCTGGCTGTGAAAGACCTCAAAACCTCCCCGCCGTCGCAACACCTTCTCAAAAACACGGGCGTTGATCGGATCATCTTCCACCAGCAGCACTGTTGCCATCGTTAACCCAATCTTGAATCTGAACCCAAGCTAAGCTGTCTCTGGGATCCCAAAAGCCATCCTAAGGCATCCTTAGCGAGTTCAATTTGAGCAGTAGGACAAGCGTTCTCCTACAGAGTACTGAAGAGTACCGAAAAGGGTCTCAGTAGCTCTGAGAACTCCCCCCTCCTCTCCCAAAAGGAAGGATCCTCAGGTTGCCGCTACTTGACTATTTATTTTGGAATCTTATTTTGGAATCACTCCATTCCGAGTTGCCGCTACCCAACCGCAAATAGGAAAGCCGGAGAGAGCTCCGGCCCCATCCAGAACTAAGCCTAAACCACAAATCTCAAAAGAGACTGACCTTCCCTCTGCCTTGCTTGAGCCCGGCACAGCAGGAACGGCGGCCATTACCCTAGGTTACTTCTTGGTAATTCTCGGAGTTTCCCGAAAGGCAACTGCGAAAAATAAAAGGCCCAACGTCAAAAACAGGATAAAGGTGTAGGTGATGACTTCCATACGAAACCTCCAAGTCAGAATTGCTAAGGATTGCTAAGGGGGGCTTGATTCCAGATTAACTCAGAGCCGCCAGCACCCCATCTCCAAAGTGAAGCAGAGTGCCGACGGCATCGCCGAAAAGGGCTCTAGGCTTCCTGCACCTTGCGGGTAGTGGGATCCCCTACTTTCTGGAAGACGCCGAACTCCACCATTTCCTCGCTCATATTCGGGTCAATACCGGCGAACACATCGCGGAAGAGAGTGCGAGCGCCGTGCCAGATGTGGCCAAAGAAGAACAGCAGGGCAAAGACCGCGTGAGCAAAGGTAAACCAACCGCGGGGGCTGGTGTGGAAGGTGCCGTCCGCTTTGGGAGTTTCTCGGTCGAACTCAAACAACTGACCCAACTGGGCCTGGCGGGCATATTTCTTGACGGTTGCCGGGTCGGTAAACACCTGACCGTCCAGCTTGCCGCCGTAAAACTCCACCGTCACGCCCACCTGCTCAAAGCTATAGCGAGACTCTGCCCGACGGAAGGGAATGTCTGCCCGCACCACGCCATCGGCATCCCGCAGGATAACCGGGAAGGTTTCGAAGAAATTGGGCATCCGCTGCACCGTCAGCTCCCGCCCTTCGCGGTCACGGAACACCGGGTAGCCCAGCCACTCGATGGCAATGCCATCCCCTTTGTTCATGGGGCCAGCTCGGAACAGACCCCCCTTGGCCGGGCTGTTGCCCACGTAGTCGTAGAAGAGCAAAGATTTGGGCAGGGAGTTGTAGGCCTCGCTGCGGGTCATCCCGGCTTCCATGGCCGCATTTACCCGGCGGTTAATCTCCTGGTTGAAATAGCCAGAATCCCATTGGTAGCGGGTGGGACCAAACAGCTCCACAGGGGTAGTGGCGCTGCCGTACCACATGGTTCCGGCCACCACAAAACCGGCAAAAAACACCGCCGCGATCGAGCTGGAAAGCACCGTCTCGATGTTCCCCATTCGCAGAGCGCGATAGAGGCGCTGGGGTGGGCGTACCGTGATGTGAAATAGACCTGCAATGATGCCCACGATGCCTGCAGCAATGTGGTGGGCCACCACCCCTCCGGCGTTGTAGGGGTTAAAACCGGCTGGCCCCCATTCCGGTGCTACCGGCTGGACGTGTCCCGTCGTCGCATAGGGATCGCTCACCCACATCCCCGGGCCAAACACCCCCGTCAGGTGAAAGGCGCCAAACCCAAAGCAGAGGATCCCGGCCAGCAGCAGGTGGATCCCAAATATTTTCGGCAGATCCAAAGCCGGCTCGCCGGTGCGGGGATCCCGGAACAGCTCCAGATCCCAGTACACCCAGTGCCAGCAGGCAGCCAAGAAGAGCAAGCCGGACAAAACGATATGGGCAGTGGCTACCCCTTCAAACGTCCAGAAGCCCGCATTGGCAACGCTCTCGCCGTAGATATTCCAACCGCCCCAGGAGTTGACCACCCCCAGGCGAACCATAAATGGCATGACAAACATGCCCTGACGCCACATCGGATTCAGGACAGGATCCGACGGATCGAAAATGGCCGTTTCATAGAGCGCCATCGACCCGGCCCAACCTGCTACCAGAGCGGTATGCATCAGGTGAACCGCGATCAGGCGACCTGGGTCATTCAGTACAACCGTATGGACCCGATACCACGGTAGTCCCATAAAGCTCGGTCCTCCACGTTCTCCAACACTTGCGCGATATCCAGTCAAACAATTAAGCCGACATCTTACCTGGGATCCTGACCCGAGCAGTCTCTTCAGAGTCGGGGGGTGCCGCACCCGCTTGAACCCCTGAGCGCACCCAAGAGGATATCGCTCTCAGAATTTCCATCACGGGCATCAAACAGTATAACGAAACGCTACCGACCTGAGTGGCTTCAGGCAGGATGCCGTCTCACTTTAGGCATCATCTTCCCAGATCTCTCGCCGGAGATTAAAAATATGACTTAAAATGTTACAATACTTAGCAACTGTGAGCGCTCTCCTGGCTCAGGCTGAAAGGTGTCGTGGTTTCTGGCAGGGGTATGGCAACGATTCGCTTCGTCAACGAGAACCGAGAGATCTTCGTCGCTGAAGGCGCTAACTTGCGCTTGAAGGCTCTGGAAAACCAGATCGATCTCTACAAAATGATGGCCAAGCTGCTCAACTGCGGCGGCAACGGCCAGTGTGGCACCTGTGTGGTGGAGATTGTTGAGGGATCCGAGAACCTCTCCCCTCGCACCGAGGCGGAAAACCGCAAGCTCAAGCGCAAGCCCGACAGCTACCGCCTTGCCTGCCAGACCAAGGTGTTGGGGGATGTTTCGGTCAAAACCAAGCCCTAGCCTTGGCCCGCCCGTTTTCCCTTTGGGCAAGTCGTACTCAAGAGTGGTATGCTGACTGCCAGTTGGGCTTGTGGCATTTGGAGTTATGGAGACGAACTACCTGGGCATCTTGGCCACTCTCTTAGTCGTTCTGGTGCCCGCCATCTTCCTGGTGATTTTGTACGTGCAAACCTCCAGCAGATCTGGTGACTGAGTGGGCAGCTCCCACTGGCTCAAGTCGGGTAAATGCTGGTCAAAAAGGGGATCCCCTGTGTACAAGAGGATCCCTTTGCGTTGGACAAACTGAGAGTACTTGGGGGAGCGCCCTCAAGGTGCTAAGTCAAGCTGTGGCTTGGGCTGCCTTGGCTTGGTCGAAGGTTCCCGCAGGTTCATACAAAAACTCAAACAGGTTGCCGTCGGGATCCTTGCCGTAGAAAGAGGCAGTGCCATCCCGGTGGCTGTGGATTTCCCCCACCAGGATCCCTTGGGATTTCAGGCGCTGGTGCTCTTGCCGAAGCTCCTCTATGCTGTCGAAGACAAAGCCAAAGTGAGGCCCTGCCGCGCGGTAGCCCGGCCCCAGCAGTGCCAGCCCATCCTCTCCCGCCTTCATGTAGGCCCAGTCGGGATCCTGCCAGACGTTGACCATGCCCAGCTTTTGGTAGAACTCCACCGCCTTGGGGATGTCTTCTACCCGGATGGCGACATGCCCGAGTTGTCTAAGTGCCATGTCATCCTCTGTGCTCAAGTGAGCCAACTGCAATGGTTCTTCTACAGATCAGCTTGACACACTCCCCGCCGCAAAGGGCAGGGATCCCTGCAGCAAGACAGGGCTCTAGACCTGACTTCTTGAGAACTTGAGACAGGGATCCCAATCCAGTCCATAGGCAGGACAGAAGATGGTTTCAACCCATTGGATTGGGGATGAACCAAGGCTTACCCTGTTGGCTGCGCGGCCAAGAACTGCTCCAGCTCACTCAAAGCCTCTGCATCCATTTTGGTTTGCATGGGGCAAAACTTTGGCCCACACATGGAGCAGAACTCTGCCGTTTTGTAGATATCTGCCGGCAAGGTTTCGTCGTGATATTCTCTGGCGCGTTCTGGATCCAAAGACAATTCAAACTGCCGGTTCCAGTCGAAGTTATAGCGAGCTCTGGACATCTCATCATCGCGATCCCTGGCCCCAGGCCGGTGACGGGCAATGTCGGCAGCATGGGCGGCAATTTTGTAGGCAATGAGGCCGTTGCGCACGTCCTCAGCATTGGGCAAACCCAAGTGTTCCTTGGGGGTGACGTAGCAGAGCATTGCCGCACCATACCAGCCAGCCAAGGCCGCCCCAATGGCGGAGCTGATGTGGTCATAGCCTGCCGCAATATCGGTTACCAAAGGCCCCAAAACGTAGAAGGGAGCTTCGTCGCACTCCTCCATTTGCTTGCGCACGTTAAATTCAATTTGATCCATCGGCACGTGCCCCGGCCCTTCTACCATCACCTGCACATCGTGCTCCCAGGCCATGCGGGTCAGCTGGCCCAGGGTTTTCAACTCCGCCAGTTGCGCCTCATCAGAGGCATCGTGCAAACATCCCGGTCGCAAAGAATCTCCCAGACTAAAAGAAACATCGTATTTCTTGAAAATCTCGATAATGTCGCGGAAGTGGGTATAAAGCGGGTTTTGTTTGTGGTGGGCCAACATCCAACGGGCCAGGATCCCACCCCCACGAGAAACAATTCCCGTCAGGCGATGGCGCACCAACGGCAGATATTCGATCAGGATCCCGGCATGGATGGTCATGTAGTCCACCCCTTGCTGGGCCTGCTTTTCGATAATATGCAAGATATCTTCTGCCGAGAGTTTTTCGACATTGCCATGCACGCTTTCTAGGGCCTGGTAGATGGGCACCGTGCCAATGGGCACTGGAGAAGCTTGGATAATGGCTGTGCGAATTTCATCCAAATCGCCCCCGCCGGTGGACAGATCCATAACGGTATCGGCGCCGTATTTGATGGCCAATTTCAGCTTTTCCAGCTCTTCGGCCAAGCCGGAAGAAGTAGGGGAAGCGCCAATGTTGGCATTGACTTTGCACCGGGAAGCGATCCCAATGCACATCGGCTCGAGGTTGGTGTGATTGATGTTGGCAGGGATGATCATGCGACCCCGGGCCACTTCCGAGCGGATCAGTTCCGGCGGCAGGTTTTCCCGCCGGGCCACGTACTCCATCTCTTCGGTAATCACGCCCTGACGGGCAAAGTGCATCTGCGTTACATTTGCTTGCCCACGGCGACGGGCAACCCATTCGCTGCGCATGTTGTCAACTCCAGTGCTCGCTTTCCTACGCTGGTATGAACCAGATCAGGTTCTGAGGATGTAATCTCAGCCTGGGGGGGATCCCCAGACACTCCTAGCGTGGTGTGATCATATCACCGAAATAGAGATGAGGCGGGGAGCTTTATAGTCTTTATTAAAAGAGTTTGAGATAGTACTAACCCTCACCCCTGGCCTCTCTCCCCATGAGATCCTGACCCTCACAGGGATCCCAGCCAGCGCCGCCAGCTCCACCAGGGATCCTTTCCCTTGCTGGCCCTGAACAGTTCGGCCACTTCCTCGCCGGTGGGCTGGGCAATAAAAGTCTTCAAGACGCTGTAGAGGCCGGGCTCTTCCTGCTGCCACACGCTCCAGGGATCCGGATAGGCGCGAAACAGGGCTCCCTCCACCAATGAGCGCAGGTAGTAGCTGGTCTCAAAGGTGCTCAGGAACCGCTGACGCAGACGGCGACCGGCCAGACCCACACCCACGGTGGCGGCATCCTGCAATTGGGGGTTGAGCAGCACGACGGGTTTGGGATCCCGTCCTTTGGAAGCCAGCCCAGAGGGATCCCCGCCACTGACCGCTTGGCAAACCCGCTCCACCTGATCCAAGCTGTAAACCGCGGGCATCACCAACAGGATGCTCTGTTCTGGGGTAGGTTGAGTCCGGGAAGTCAAGCTCTGTAATTCAATCCCTTCTGGCAGGGATCCCCATTCCCGCTGGGCCAGGGCTGCTCCGCCGGCATCGCTGAATAGCACCAAAGCAGGCGGTTGCAGCAGCTCCAAAAACGGACGGGCCAAGACTTCCGGTTTAATCTCAGGAGCCAGGATCTCAATGAGCAGGCGGCGATATCCTGCTTGCATAGCCAGCCGTGTGGCCTGGATGGCCTGCTCACAGGCCTGGGCCAGGTCGATGGGCAAGTTGGGAAATTGGGTTAGTTGCAGTTGCTCGGCCACAGTCCAGTCCAATTATGATTCAGCCAGTAACCAGGGATGCTCAGCCAGACACTTCTTCCCAAGCCTTGTGGGTGAGCAACTCCTCCAGCACCCGCACGCCCCGCAGTTGATTGGAGAGGGGTAGGTGGCCTTTGGGGGCAGACAGATCCCAGGTAAACTCGTCGGGGTAGCGAGTCCAGTGGTAGCCCTGTTTCCAGCCGATGAGGGGCCAAAGGCGCTCCCAGTTGCGATTCACCCCCAGCCACAGTTGCCGCTGCACCGAGTAGCCAAAGCGATCCCCGGAGGCCGCCCGCCACAGGCGATCGATCGTGCGCAGATCCTCGACCGGGATCCGGCTCACCTCGGAAAAATACAGCCAGCCCCGCCGCGCCGCCCCCTCTCCTGCCGCCCGACATAGCAGTTGTAGGCTCAGCCGATCCGCCTCCAGCCAGGCTCCCGCCGATAACAGCTCCTGTAGAGGACGATAGTCGATATTCAGGGCTGAAGTCAGAGGGACGGTCACCATTGCCAAGTTGCAAAAGGTCTCCCTTGATTTTAGTCCCTGCTGTCCGTCCCCTCAGGTTTCAGGCGGGTACTTGGGCGGATCCCCGAAGATGATGCGATAGCCGATGTACGCCACCCCCAACAGCCCTGCCAGGATCCACAAGAAAGCCGAAAAGGGCATGTAGGAAAAAAAGACAAGATAAACCCGGCGACTGAGCCAAGAAAAAATAAGATAGACTGCCGCCAAAATGCCGATCCCTTGCAAGGTGCGAAAAGCCGGCACCCGCGAGAGAGGCATGCGCTGCCGCGCCACCCAGATGGAGCTAAGAAAAGTCCAGGGAGGCACCAGCAGCAAGAACATATCCGCCTGCTTCACCACCGCCTGCCAGCCGGCGGTGTTGGTGGCATAGGCCAAGTAGCCCGCCCAGAGGACAAGAGTTACCGCTCCCAAGCCGATACTTAAGCTGAGCAAAAAAGGTTCCTCCCATTGGCCTGGGATCCAGTCGCAGAGAACCCAAACCACCCAAGGGGTGGCAAAGAGCAAAAGCGCAATGGCTAAGCCATTGGCGTTGAGCTGGGTAAAAAACGTCTCCAGAGTCATGAACAGCAAAAGGAGCGAACGTCACCCTTGATGGTAATGATTCCTCCTTGAGGAAGCAATTCAATCCGTATACAAATCCACCTATTGTGGGCAATGCCCGCAAGGTTCACGGCCCGCCTGGGCACCCCGGTAAACGTTGCCAAGTAACACCAGCAGGGATAGGAGTAGGAAAAAGAAAAGGGATCCTTGACACTGGCCAGGGATCCCTTCCTGTAGTCTTTCCTAAAAAGCTCAAGACATTTTCTATGGCGTTGCTGAGGGAATTAACCCAAGCCACTCTCCCCTTTTGCAAGAAGTGAGTCTGGCATCGGAATCCCTACTCCTCCGGATCCATCCGCCTCAGTCCATTAACCCAATCTACAGCCCTTGCAGCACCGTATCGGGGCGGGCCGACAGATTCTGGATGCGGGTATCCTGGGCAGGCGGGGTGTCTGCTTGGGTGAACACGCCGATCTGCCGCAAATACCGAGCCAAGGCATCTTGCTCGCTGCCGGGGGTATCGAAGGTGATGCCGGAACTGGGGGCCAAGTTCACCCGGTTGGGGTTGGACAGGCGAGGGAAGGGATAGTCATCCCCACCGTTGGCCAAGAAGTCCAGGGTCACCAGGCGGAAGGTGCGTCTGGGATCCCCTTGCACTTGGCCGTTGCGCACCACCACATCCCGACCTGTGGGCGTATCCACCCGCAAGGAGAGGACGCGGGATCCCGGTGGCCGCGAGGGATCAAAGCTAAAGGCAAAGCCGCCAATTTGGGGGAAGCGGCCCGGCGTAGCTCCCGGCTGGGTTTGCGCCACCCCGTGTTCCACTATCTGCTTCAGTTCCTCAGCGGTGACGGTCAACAGAGAGAGGCCGTTGTTAAAAGCAAGGGCCGTTTCGATGTCCAGCTGAGAGATTTGACCGGACTGCTTGCCGGCTTCAGGGTTAGCCACCGGTGGGATGCGCCGCACCGGCTCACCGCCGCCGCCGCTGGTGGTAGCCCCAATGGGAGCGCGAATGCCACCGCCATTTTTCAGGGAGATAACCGTAGAAGGATCAACCGTTCTGGCGTAGGCCAGGTTGGCATCGGCAGTGAGGTTGCCCAGGTTGGTTTCCTCAGTGCGCACCTCTGCCCGCAGGCCGTTGAGAAATTGTGTGGTGGAGCCGAAGGTGCGGCCATCTTTGGTGCGGATGATGTTGCCAATTTCGTTGGCTATCCGCACTACGTCGGGATTGGGGGTGCCCCTGACAGCTGCTACCCCTTGGTCGTCGGTGGCATAGGCACCGCTCACCGGGTCAATGCGGGCAATAACCCCGTTGGCGTCAAAGCTGACCACCAGGCGGCCCACGTAGCGATAGTTGGAGCCGGTGTTCACCACTGCCACCGGTTGACCGCTAGCCGAGGTGCGCAGAATGGGGTAGTCGCCCGTGCGCACATCCTCAGTGCGCAGGCGATCGGTGGGCTTGGCGATCACCCGGTGGGATCCGCCGGCAATGATGATGTCCACATTTCGCAATTGGCTGGCCAGGGCTACCTCGTTTTGCAACTGTTGCAGATGGGCTAGGAGGATAATTTTGTTGATGCCCTGAGCGGTGAGTTGATCGACGAAGCCCTGGATTAGAGCGGCACTCACCTGGTCAGTATCGTCCACCCTGCCTTCTACCCTCACCTCGGGGCCGGGGCTAGAGATGGCCGCCAAACGGGTGGTGGTGGCTCCCACCAGACCGATCCGCTGCCCTCCTACCGTGATCACCGCCGTCTTGGCGATCTTGCCGCGGATAGAGCTGGCCTCTTGACCATCAGCGGCAAAGTCAGAGCTAGCCAATTCGCCGGTACCGCTGAAGCTGAGGTTGGCGCTCAGATAGGGAAAACGAGCCCCAGCGTAGCCGCGGCCAGTGTCGGGCCGGATGAGGTCGCGAATTTGGCGCGTGCCTTGGTCGAACTCGTGGTTGCCGAAGGCAGCCGCCTCAAAGCCAATGGCGTTGATGATCTCGATATCGGCTTTGCCAGGGGTGAGGTTGTAACGGCCTTGCAGAGACCGATCCGTGCTGGCATTGTAGAAGGGGCTGGGGATATAGTTGTCCCCACTGGAGAGCACCACCGTATTTGGGAATTGGGGGCGCAGAGCGTTCACCACCGCCGAGAAGCGCGGCGCATCTTGTACGGCAGCGATCGAGGCTTCCAAGTCGCTGGCATGTAGGATTTGCAGGGTAAAAGCGGGCGGCTGAGTCGAGAGAGCCACATTGGGATCCGAGGCGATAAACCCAGCCCCTCCGCCGGTTGGGGGAACCGAGCTGCTGCTACCGCAGGCGCTGGCCAGGCTCAGCACCAAACACCACAACCCGACCCACAGGGACCTGGCCAGAGGGTTCAGCCAATCCGGGAGCCATCTCTTGGCAGGGGCAGACCCTCGAGCACGGCAAGCTGGTTTCATGACAATTCCTTCACTCCATCCACAAGAGAGGACGCATCCGCGTTCACGTTACCAAGGCTGGGATTGGGGTTTCGCTATGACCTGTTTAAGGTTAGGTCAAGCCTAGGTTAAACTTCCCCTGGATCCCAGCCAAATTGTTGCAAGTCCACCTGGCCCTCGGCGTCGAAGTGGATCCCTTCGGCTTGCAGCAGCGCTTTCTGCAGGTCGTCGTAGCCCAGGCGAAAAGGGGAGTAGGAAATGCAGCCCTGGGCGTTGATCACCCGGTGCCAAGGGATGTCGGTGTTTTGGCCTTGCAGGCGAAACAAAGCATAGCCCACCTGGCGAGCATAGCCGGGGTAACCGGCAACCCGCGCCACCTGCCCATAGGTGGCCACTCGGCCCGGCGGGATCCGCCGCACCACTTCGTAAAAGCGCTGGTAGAGGCTAGTAGATGGAGCGCTAGTGGAGCCAGACTGGGTCACAGGGATCCTCGCTCAAACTTGGCAGACAATAAGATGTGGAACGGATTGGATCCCCGGGTCCATGAGCTATTTAATCGCGGTACTGCCGGATCGCATAGCCGCTGAGGCGGCCTACAGCGCCCTGGAACAAGCCGGCTTTTCCCTGGAGCGATTGCATCTGCTGGGGCGGGGCTACAAGAGTGCCGACGAGTTTGGGCTGATTGACCCGGCCCAAGCGGCCCGCCGTCAGATGCGGCGCCTGGCCATTTGGTTGGTGCCCTTTGGCTTTTTGGCCGGGGTGGGGTTCAGCGTTTTGAGTGGTTTGGATACCTTTGCCTGGGCGGGACCTATAGGCAACCACCTGATCGGCGGCCTATTGGGCGCGATGGGCGGGGCCATGGGCAGCTTTTTCGTCGGCGGCGGAGTGGGCTTGTCTGGTGGCTCCGGCGATGCTTTGGCTTACCGCAACCGCCTCGCTGCGGGCAAGTACGTGCTCATTGTGGAAGAAGAGAACGAAACCCGCCTCCGCGAAGCCACGCGGATTTTGCGCCAGTTTGAGCCGGAAAATCTGCAAGGGTACAGAGAGCGCCCCTAGACTGGGAGATCTGGGCAGCTATTGAGAGAACTCAGGGAGGTCCAAAAGCATGTCTTGGCTGTGGCAGCAAGTCCCATCGCCGCTTGGGCGGTGGCGGAAGGAAGGGATCCCCAGCTTTGCCGCTGCTGGGGGTGCACTGGCAGTTACGGGGTTTTTTTCGCCGGCTTTTGCCCACCACGCCCTGGGAGGGAAACTGCCTGCAACGGCCTGGGAGGGATTTCTCTCCGGGCTGGCTCACCCTGTCATTGGCTTGGATCACCTGGCCTTCGTCGTGGCCATCGGTCTTGTGGCGGCGGGGCAGCCCTGGCGCTACGGGATCCCGCTGGGCTTTGTGCTAGCGGGTCTGGTGGGCACTGGGATCCACCTGGCCGGCTGGGATCCCCTGGAACTGACGGAGCTGGCCATTGCCTCTTCCGTGGTTCTCTTCGGCTTGCTGCTGGTGCAACCGCGGCAGATCCCAAGTTGGCTCTTGCTAATAGGGGGATCCCTGGCGGGGCTATTCCATGGCTATGCCTACGCCGAAACCATTATCGGCGCCCAACCCATGCCTTGGGTGGGATATCTACTGGGGTTGAGCACCGTCCAGTATGGGGTAGCTCTCCTGGCCCTTTGGGCAGCAGAACGCTGGGGGTTGCGGATCCCTGGCTTAACCCGCTGGGCCGGCTGGGCGATTACAGTGGTGGGGGCTGCCTTCCTGACCTTGGCAGTGGTGGGCGCGTAAAAAGCGCTAATTTTGCTCCCTTGCGCTCGGGATCCCCGATCCGGTACAAGGATAGCGGTGAAGATCTGTAAAACGAGGGGAGATCCCATGGAGCGCACCTTTATTGCCATCAAGCCAGACGGCGTGCAGCGGGGGCTGGTGGGCACCATCATCCAGCGCCTGGAGAGCCGGGGCTACCAATTGGTGGGCCTGAAGCTGGTGCAAGTGAGCCAAGAGCTGGCGGAAGCCCATTACGCCGAACACAAGGAGCGCCCCTTCTTCCACAGTTTGGTGAAGTTCATTACCTCGGGGCCGGTGGTGGCTATGGTCTGGCAGGGCAAAGGGGTGATTGCTGCCGCCCGTAAGCTCATCGGCAAGACCAACCCCCTGGAGGCAGAACCGGGCACCATTCGCGGCGATTTTGGCATCGACATTGGCCGCAACCTCATTCACGGCTCCGATGGAGTTGAAACCGCGCAGCGGGAGATCGCCCTTTGGTTCGATGAGTCGGAATTGGTGAGCTGGACACCGGTTGCCCAAAGCTGGATTTATGAGTAGGTACTTGCTGCAGGCAAGGGGTAGTCGTGTTCGCAGGTTCCAGACCGGAAGTAGTGCAGAGCGCTAGGGCCGTGTTTCGAACTGGCTTCGGCTGGCCGCAAGCGGCTCTGTTGGAAGTGCCTTGAACCACCCCTTCTCTGCCAAAACTCGAGCGGCAAGCAGGATCTGTTTGCTACTGAATTGTTGTTTTCTATCTCCCCAGGCGTAGAAGCTTTCCACCAACTCTGCCGTCGTAGAAGGGTGCCCACGAGTCACGATCCAGTGGACAGTAGCCAGCAATTCTAGACCATAGGGCGACTCAAAGCCCTCCACGAGGTCGCTGACACGCTCAAAGCGTTCTCTCGTCTCTGGCTGTCCAGCGAGATATCTATGGGCTTCCTCGACAGCACCGGGCACCAGTTCCAGCTTCTTGTCTGGTCGATCACCGCCCGAGCCGTACCCAGAGATGTAATATCCCTCGATTTCTTTGAGAACATGCCGCAAGTTCTCGGCGTAGGGTCCATGAACGCCCTTTGTAAATCGCAGGCGAAGCGGCTCCCCGGCTTCCTGCAGGAAGTACATCAGCTTGTGCAGCTCGAGCAGGGAAACGAAGGGAACCAGTAGGCCGTTGGTGTAACGTTCCATGAGGCCCACCAGCACCGCCCTTCCCGGAGTTAGGGTAGGAACCTGCCCACGGCGCATGCTCTTCGGTAAAGGCTGAGGCCCGGTGGGCTCAAAGACAAGGATGTGGACGTCGGGAAGTTCTGCTAGCGCCTGCTCGATGCGGGAGCGCACATCGGGCCAATGAAGACCCCCGAGGCCGCAGCCTAGGGGTGGCAAAGCGACTGAGCGCAGACCAAGATGCCTGATCTCCTCGGCAAGGGACTTCAGCCCAGCTTCTATATCCTCGATCCGCGACTTCCCCCGCCAGTGGCGTTTTGTGGGGAAATTGATGATGTAGCGCGGATTGGTCAGGTTTCCGGTCTCGAAAACGAACATTTTGCCCGGTTGGACTTCCCCCCGTCGGCAAGCTGCCGCGTAGGCCTTGAAGTTCTCAGGCCAGGCCTTCTTAAACTGCAGGGCAATGCCACGGCCCATGGCGCCAACGCAGTTAACGGAATTGACCAGCGCCTCCGCATCCGCTTCCAAGATATCTCCGATACAGTACTCAAGGGCCATGGCCTCCCTCCGCTAAAAATACCAATCGACATGGACTTCAACTGCAGGGTTATACTTACTCCCCGTCAATGCTCGGTTGACTCTGTCTTTTACGCTGGCCTGGCACACCCCGATCCTTTCAACGAGATCAAGGGGGAAATAGCGGTGGACGAGAAATTCTGCTTGTTTGCGCTCTTTGATATCTGGGTCGCGGAAATCCCTGGCAACGATGGCATTCCAGTCCAGCTCGCCAAGACAGTCGGGTTGTGAGCGGAACTCGGCGTAGCGTGCACCCGCGTTGGAGAGGGAGAAAGCCCACCGAACCCCATTGTGATCAGCCCAGGCGATGACCCGATACAGGTCTGCTTCGAGATGTACGATCGGAGTCTGCCCACCGCGATAGGTCAATTCGGGATGGTTCGCGCAATGGATAACGTAGAGCATGATCGAGCGGGGGCAAAAGTAAAAAGGAACATAGTCGCCGACTTTTGTGCCAGGGTGGCATGAAACTTCCAGCTCCTTAATCCGACGTTGCTTGATTTTGGACATGCCAATGGTTCGCGCTGGCCCCCCTTTTTGGAGTACTGCTGCGTCAGAGAGGAGCCCACCAGTGTTTACCGAAAAAACGCCGTAAA
>NZ_JANSHQ010000146.1:0-8078 GCF_047461715.1 Synechococcus sp. R8-2
GGGGAGTGTCTCAATCTAGTTTAAAAATGACTATAACGATCAGCTGAGGTTATCCAGTTGCTCCAGCAAATCGGGATCCGCCAACTTTTGTAGGGCAAGCCGCGCGTCATCCCGCACCCCCCAATCGGGATCGCGACTGGCGCTGGTCAGCAATTGCCTTGTTAGCATCGTGTAAACAATGGGATCCTCGAGAGCCAGTTTCACCTGTTGCCCCAGGATCCCTAAGCTCCAGGCACAGTTGCCGCGTACCGCTGCGATTGGATCTTGAGCCAAGCCCCGGCAGAGAGCTGCGACCACCTCATCCAATGCCGGGCCAGGCAACGCCTGCGCCTGGGCCAGTTGTCCGAGGGCACTGGCAGCCCACAATCGCACTGCCGCGATATCCCCGGCCAACACTTCCAGCAACACCGGGTACGCCCGCGGATCCTTGGCATTGCCCAACGCCCACACCAAGCCTTTGCGCACATAGCCGTTCCAATCCCAGCGCAAGCCCTCGATCAGCACCTCCACCTCAGCGGGATCCGGATTCCGACCTAGGGCATAGGCCGCTCCCACCCGCACCAACGGGCAGGGATCCCGGACTAGGGCCAGCAGGGGTTTAACGGCGCGGGGTTCTTCGATCTCACAGAAGGCGCGGGCCGCCTGCATCCGCAAATAGGGATCCGGATCCTGCAACTGCTGCAGCATCAGCTCCACATCCACCTCCGGCGGTGAGTGAGGTGGCAGCTCGTCTAGGGGCTCCAGGGGGGAAAAAGCGTCTTCTTGCATGAAAGGGTGCCCAGGTGTTGGCGGAGGGGACGGGGGCAAAACTTGCCCTTCCTCAAGGCAAAAGCCAGAGCCACAACAACCAAACCAGCAGCAGAGTTGCTGCCCATCATAAACTGCCGGGATCCTCCATCTGATCTGCTCTTTCCGGTTGGGATCCCGGCACCCTAAGCAAGTCCGCTCCTTCCAACACCCGCGCCGAGCGGATCACATCTCCCACCTGGATGCGCTCCACCCACTCCATCCCCTCGGTGACGTAGCCGAACACGGCATAGCGCCCGTCCAAAATCGGCAGAGCAGAGAGGGTGATGTAAAACTGGGAAGAGGCTGAGTCAAGTGGGCTAGAACGGGCCATGGCCACCGCCCCCAAACGATGGGGCAAGAGCAACTTACTCAGAGCAGCGGGATCCTGGATCAAGGTGTTGTAGCGGGGGTAGGGTTCCCCACGCAGCTGAATTTCCAGGGGGATGGTGCGCAGGCGGTTGCTCCCCGGCTCTGTTGCACCCCCTGTGCCGTCACCACGGGGATCCCCACCCTGCACCACAAAAGGCTGCGGATCCTTTTCCACCCGATGGAAGGTGAGGCCATTGTAAAAGCCCCGCTGAACCAAATCCACGAACTGGCCGCCGGTCAGGGGTGCCGCTTCCCCGTGGATCGCCAAGATCACCTTGCCTACCCCCTCAGCAGTTTGCACCTCCATCTCCACCACTGCCTTCCCTTGCAGTTGCGGGCGGCTAGCATAGGCCGCTGGGATCCCCGATGGGGATTCTGACAAGGGGGGTGTGCTGCGACAAGCCAACAGCCCGAGACAGAGGTATCCCAGAACTAAGCCCACTCCCACTCTGCAGCGGCTCATTCGCCCCAGCTTGGCGAATTTCATCTGCCCCTTCTCCTTCAATCCAATCTCCCACCCTCCAGGCGCTGCTCAACCCAGCAGGGATCCCTATCCAGGTGATTCAGATCCGCTGCGACAGTCCCAACTGCAAGGTGACGCTTTGAGCGCCATTGCTCACCCTCACACCGTAGGGGCTGATGGAGGTAACCCGCCACTCTGCTTTCACCGCATGGCCAACAGCCACCTGACGTACTACGTTGTCGATCAAGATCAGAGCCTTGGGGGCACCTGGATCGTGGATCAATCCCACCAGCTTCATCTGCGGCAGAGGCTGGGGTGGGATCCGCGCTGGCACCGGAGGCGCAGGTACCCTGGGGGGAGAGGGAAGACCAGCCCCTCTTGAAGCAAGAGGAGCGGCAACAGTCGGCGGTTTTGCCGGTTCGACCAAGACAGCCTTTGCAGAATCCTCAGGTGGAGCTTTGGGGTTTTCATCCACATCAGCAGCAGTGGGAAGCAAGGGCTCCTGGTGAGCATCGGAATGGGAAGAATTGGGTGCCTCAGCCAAGGGATCCCGAGTGGCCTGCGAAAAAACCACCGCCCGCGGGCGCAGGGTCATCCAAAAAGCCAGCCCTGCCACCAAGGTAGCGGCCAAAGCCATACCCAGCAGTAATCCTCCGGCAGCAGAGAAGCGCCGGGAAGGCAGTGGGGGCCGTGTGCCGAGGTAAGGATATTCGCCGGCTTCTGACAGCCCCTCTTCCAAGCTGTTCTCCAAATCCTCGAACAGCTCATCCAACAGAGAATCTGCCTGCTTGACTTGGCCAGACCATGCCCAAGGGGAACGACGGCCTCTGCCCGCTGAAGCATCTAACCCGGACATACAACCTCCCTAGCCTGAGCGGCGGGGATCCCGAGGAGTTGAGACACTCAGCCAACAGTTGCCGTCTATCGCCCAAAGGCTCTCAAAGGAGCCGCATTTCCGGGTACTCGGTCAACAGCGCCTCTGCCGACAGGGTGTCTCCCTCCAACTGCGGCGTCCACAGCACTTCGATGGCCACAATCCGATCTGCCGGAATCGAAGCCAGCTGCAACAGGCACTGCCGCAGATCCGCCATGGAGTTAACTACAGGTAGTGTACCCAAGTTACCACGATACGCAACCAGTAGAGTTACCAGCAGGTACTCGCCAACATCTGGGATCCCAGCAGCAGATCGCTGCAGCGCCGCTTGGGAGACTTGTTGGATCTGGTTGTTGCGGTTGCTGAGGCTTTCGACGCTGAACTTGCTCCGTTCTTGTAAAGAGGCTTGATAGAACAGGGATTCGGCGCGGGAGAGGGGCAGCTTCTCCGCTTGGGCATGGCCATAGGCCCAGTAGTCGCTGTAGCGCATCAAGCCAAGGGTGACCTCTTGCAACAGTTGGCTCAGCCCTTCCGGCGACTGAGTATCCGCCTCCAGAGCCAGGGCGTTCATGTCTTTCTGCAGTTGCCGGGCGCTGGCCAGCAGTCCCACTTTTACCTGCGCAACAGTTACCTGGGGATCGCGAACCCCAATGCTATCGTCCCCTTCTTCGGATCTGATCCCCGAGCGCAGCGTCTGCACCAAAAAGCTACCTGCCCCAACCAAGAGCAGCAGCGTCAGCAGGCCGCCACCCCCCCCTCCCCAGAAAAAGGGCACCAGCAGCGGAAAACCAAAGCCGCCTCCATAGCTGGGGTAGACAGGAGCTGAGTAGTGCGGGCCAATCGAGCGGGGGGCAGAGAACGTCGGAGACCGGAAAGATCCGCCGCCAATGCGACCGCCACTGCGTGCCCAAACAGCGCCTATGGGAGCCAGGGCCAAGGTCAAGGCCAGGGCAATGGCCAGCAGAGGCCGGCAGACGCGACCGATTCGTTTCAGCATGATCACAATGTTTTCGTCCATCACGGGGCTAGTCTTTCTTAATTCTACGCTTTCTCGTTGGCGGGAATAGGGGCGGAAACCGATCCCCCACCCGGCCATCTCACTTGTTCAATTCTTCTGTGTTGATTCTTTGTGTACTGAGCCGGCCAATGACCGTCAACCAATCGAGGCAGAGCCATGCTACGGTCTGGAAGGTTGCCAGGAGGAGGGCAAACAACAGCAATGCAAACTCAGGCTAACGTCCAAGCCGAGGAAAGAGAGCGGGCATCTTCTCCACCCCGTGCCCAGATTCGGCTGTTGGTGGTGGATATCGATGGCACGATTGCCGGGCCTTCCAACCAGGTTTCAGAGCCGGTTCGGGAGGCCATTCAGAAGGCCAAAGCAGCAGGGGTGCGAGTAGCCATCGCTACGGGTCGCATGCATCGTTCTGCCGAGCGGTTCCACTACGCGATTGGGGCCGATATGCCCCTATGCAGCTACCAGGGGGCTTTAATTCGGGATCCCGATAGCCAAAAGACCCTAAAGCACTGGAGCCTGGACTGGCCGCTGGCCGAGGAGTTGTTGCAAGCGTTGCAGGATCAGCCGGTGGGGGTTCACCTCTACATCGATGACCAGCTCTACTTACGGGAGCTGAGCCCTCTCAGTCAGGCCTATGCTGAGCGCTCTCAGGTGCCGTTCCAGATGTTCTCTTCCGCCCAATACGGACGAAGCCCCACCAAGATCCTGGCTGTTTCTGAGGATACCGAGTTCCTGCAGGAATTGCAGGGATCCCTGCGGCGGCGGTATTCCCCTGACCAGCTCTACCTCACCCGTTCAGAGCCGATTTTTCTCGAGGCTACCCATCCGGCGGTGAACAAGGGCAATGCCGTTCGTTTTTTGGCCGAGGAAATGCTGGGGTTGTCGGCGGAGCAGGTGATGGCCATTGGCGATGGCGACAACGACATTGAGATGCTGCGGTATGCGGGGATCGGGGTGGCGATGGGAAATGCCTCGCCAGCTCTCTTGCCCCATGCCGACTGGATCGCCCCTTCTGTAACAGAAGACGGGGTGGCGGCAGCCATCGAGACCTTCATCCTCAGCTAGGCAGGGATCCCATGCTGGGTCTGGCTTCTTCTCCCTTTCCTGAGGTCACCCTGCGTCCGGCGCAGCAACAGGCGTTGGCCTACCAATCGGGGCCGCTGGGGATCGCCGCCGTTCCGGGGAGCGGCAAGACCTTTATTCTGGAGCTGTTGATCGCCGATTTAATTCTCAATCGGGGGATCCCACCGGAGCGCATCGGGGTGTTCACCTACATGCGTTCGGCGCGGGGCAACTTGATCAGCCGCATCAATCAACGTTTGCAACGGGCGGGGTATCCGGATCGCTTTACCCAGGCCTTTACCCTGCATTCTTTGTCGTTGCGGGTGTTGCGGGAGGCCCCCAGCCGTTGGGAGGAGCTGTCTATTTTGGAGGGATACGAACAGGAGCGGTTGCTCAGCCGCCTGTGCCGCGCTTGGCTCGTCCGCCATACTCAGCTCTGGGAGCCGCTGATCCCCGGCGACAACAACCCGCAAAAGATCGCCCAAAACCGAGCCCAGTTCCGGCGCAGTTTCCAGCAGATGGTGCAGGTGGTCATCAGCAGGGCCAAGAATCTGCGCCTGGGGCCAGAAGTGATCCCCAGCGAGGGCTATCTGGGCTGGGCTGCTCCCATCTACGCCGGTTATCAAGCGGAATTGCGTCGCCTGGGCAAGTTAGACTACGACGACCTGGGCTGGCAAGCAGTGGATTTGATCGAGGGCAGTCCGGAGCTGCGGGAGCAGGTGCAGAACTGGTACGACTACCTGTTCGAGGATGAGGCCCAAGACAGTTCCCCCCTGCAGGAAGAGCTGCTGCGGCTGCTCAGCCAACGCACCGGCAACCTGGTGCGGGTGGGGGATCCCAACCAGAGCATCATGGGCACCTTTACCAGCGCCGAGCCGCGGCTGTTTCGCGCCTTTTGCCAGGCCAGTCCTCAGGTGGTGCTCTTGGATGAATCCAGCCGCAGCGCCCCCCAGATCATCGCTTTGGCCAACCGCCTGGTGGAGTGGGTGAATCAGCAGCACCCCATCCCGGCTTTGCGCACCGCTCTGGCCCCCCAGCCCATTCAACTGGCCACCTCCGGTGGCCAAAACCCCCCGGCCAGCGAGGGTGGTGTGGACTTTCTGCGGGTTGTCGGATCCCCGGAAGAGGAGCTGCAACAGGTGGCGCGGCAGGCCATTGCAGCCGCCCAAGCTTTTCCCGGCCAAACGGTGGCCATTCTGGTCACCACCAACGAGCTGGGGGGCAAAGCCCTCAGCTATCTCCAGGAAATGGGAGCGGAGCGGGTGATCGATCTGTTGCGGGGCAGTCCCAGTCAGCGGCGGGTGTTGTTGCAGCTCAAGGGAATCATCGACTGGTTTGCCCAGCCCACTGCCCCCACTCGCTTGGCTGCTGCTGTGGATTGCTTGGCGGATTGGGCGGGGATCCCACGTGCTGAGCTGGGACCGATGTTGAGCTGGATCCGCGCCTCTCTGCCGGAGCGGCTGCTATTTCCCAACTTTGGTGAGGCTCCCGCTCTGCCCGATGGCCCGCCTTGGCAGAACTTGGGCAGGCTGCTGCGCACCCTTGCCGGTTGGCTCCGGGCCGGGCGCTCCCCTTGGCCGGAGGTGCTGAATGTGATCGTTCAAAGCCTCTACCGCAAGCCGGAAGAGCTGTTTGTGGGTCGCTATGTAATCGATCAGCTGGAGCAGGTGCTGGGATCCCTGCCCGAAACCGATTGGCAGGAGATCGCCCAAGAATTTCAAGTGATTCTGGATCACCGCCTCAACAACTTGCCTTCGGAGATCTTCGCCTTCGACCCCGAGCCGGGCAGCATCACTGTCACGACTCTGCATCGGGCCAAGGGGCTGGAATGGGATCAGGTGTTCATCCCCCAGGTGTCGGCCTACGAGTTTCCCACCCAGTACGGGGAGCGAACCCTGGGGCTGAAGTTTTTGGATGAAGTGGATATGCAGGCAGAGGCCCTGGCTCAGTTGCGACAGCTCAGCCCCAAAGGCGGCTGGGAGCTGCAGGCCGACTCGGCCACCAAGCAAGCCTTTTTGGATTTGGCAGCAGAGCGATTGCGGCTGCTGTATGTGGGCATCACCCGCAGCAAACGACGGCTCACCCTCTCGGTATCCAGCCAATCTCGCTTTGGCACAGAGCAGAGTTCATCTTTGGTGTTTCGGGTGTTAAGTCGCAGTTTTAGGGCCGGTTGACCGGGTGAGTCTCTCGTTCTTCATGGATTGGCAACCTGCTAGCATGGCTAAGCCCGATAGCGCTTGCGCGCCGCCTTGCGGCAATGGGGCAGTCTTTCAGAAGCTATGGATATTCTGCAATGCAACCTCGGCGTATTGCCCGCGAACTGGCCCTGCTGGGGGTCAATCAACTGCCAGCCACGGCGGCCAAACTGAGCGAAAAACAACTGGAGGACTTGCTGCTGGCAGCCATCCGCGCCCTGAGTGAAGAGACCCATGAAACCCTCTCCACAGCGGCGGCGGAAATCCAGCGCAGCGACCGTTTGTTGCACGAGAGCGATCCTCTATTGTTGGCCGATTCGGATCCCAAGGAAGAGGGTGGATCCCGCTCCGTCACCCTCCGCCTTCAGCAGGCCCAACGACACCTGCAGCGCCTGGAAATCACTCTGAAGGAGGCGGACGTTCCTGACCCCAATGCCTTACGGGGGGAATTGCTGGAGCTAATCCAGCAGGTGCAAGTGGCCCTCGGCAACGCCGGCCAAGCCTTAGAACACCTGGAACAGCGGCTGCACAGCGTCCGCCACATCTTGGATGAGGTTGTCCAGTTGTCCCAAAGAGCAGTCAACCGGGTGGGCGTTGCCCTGTCCATGCCGGAACTGTTGTACATTGCCCAATCCCAAGAAGTGCGCGCCTACGCTTTGCAACTGTTAACTGCCCTGCGAACCCACAAGGAGGCGATTGATGCTCGTTTGCAAAAGGCTTTGGTGGGTTGGCAATTGCAGCGGGTTGGTCGGATCGAACGAGATATCCTGCGCCTGGCGGTGGTGGAGATGGAAATACTGGCCAGCAGCCCCGTGAAGGTTGCCATCAACGAAGCTGTAGAATTGGCCAAAAAATACGGGGATCCTGAGGCCGCTGCTTTCGTCAACGGAGTGCTGCGACGGGTAGTGGACAGCCAGATGGAGACCCACCGGGGTCGGGATCCCTCCCTCCCTGGTTCTGGTTCCGGGGGCTGAGCAGATCACTGGGGATCTTCCTTGCCAGGATAAAAGTCGGGATCCATCACCTGCTCAAATGTGTAGGGACACTGGGCAGGCAGATCTGCTTCAGACAATGGTGTTTCTCTCACCACCAACAGGATCCCGTCCTGGTGAGCCTCTTGCAGGGCTGCCGAAAGATCGGGCTTGAGGCTGGGACTGTCTTTGAGCAATCGCTGGATCTGGCGGCGTTGTTCAGTAATCGTTGCCCGCCAACTTTTGCCTCGCAGGTGGGGTTGCAATTGCCACTTCAGCAAATGCCCTACCAGGATCCCCAGCCGGTGCAGCAATTCCCGGCGTTCTTGCCTGCCCAAAG
>NZ_JANSHQ010000147.1:0-966 GCF_047461715.1 Synechococcus sp. R8-2
CCAGTTTGAATCGAAATGACCAACCACAGGTTGTCAGCGCTGACAACTGCTGACCGGATGGGTAGCACATCTAAAAATCAAGACAAAAATCGAGAGAGATTTTCCAGACCTGACCCATCTGCCCCAATTTTTTGTAGAGTGACGGCAGGTGAGCCGGATCCCGCGTTGAAGCCCAGTAGGCGGCGGTGTGAGGGCGGTGTGAGATCCAAAGGTCAAGCATGCGAACCATCCCTATTGTCAAGTCCGCCATGCAACGGCTAAAGTCCATGCTGCAAAAATCCCTGCGTTCTGCTCCGACTTCCCCCCGCTCCAGATCCCTGCTGGCATCCAATGGACGGAGCCTGATCAAGCTGGGCAGCTTTCTGGCCTTGCCGTTGATATTCTCGACATCACCCGCTTGGGCTTTAACAGTGATGGCGCGTCCGGATCTGCGCGACCTCAAACGTGCAACCGTGTTTCGGGTGGTCAACTACAACACCCTGGTTGTCCAGCTTGAAGGAGGATTTGGATTTGCGGCTGGTGCAACTGATCGGGATCGATCCCTTGCCTGACCCGATCAACCCCAACTGGACGGAGTTGCGCGGACAAACCCCTTTGGCAGTTTACAATGCTGGCCAATATCTGCAGACTGCTCTGCTGGGACGTGAGGTGTTTTTGGAGTTGGATCCTGCCCTAGCCCCTGCTCCTACCTTGCCTGCCTACGTTTGGCAAGCCAATACCCTCATCAACCAGGAAATGCTGTTTTTGGGGCATGGCCTGTTGTCGCCACAAACCGATGGCTTGAAGTACGGCCCCATTCTTACTGAAGCTGCCGATGCAGCCAAAAGACAAGGACGCGGCTATTGGACAACCTACGGCCCTCGCTAGAGACCAAGCCAAACCCAGAGCTGGAATTGCCGGCCTGTTTGTTGAGAATAATCTCAACAGCCATCTTCCGCCGGTCGGTGAGAGCATGACTCTAGTCAA
>NZ_JANSHQ010000148.1:0-5012 GCF_047461715.1 Synechococcus sp. R8-2
TGGACTTGGGCCACTACGAGCGCTTCACCGACACCAACATGTCCAAGCTCAACAACGTTACCACCGGCGCCATCTACCAGGCGGTGATCCACAAAGAGCGGCGCGGCGATTACCAGGGCAGCACGGTGCAGGTGATCCCCCACGTCACCCAAGAGATCAAAGAGCGGATCCGGCGAGTGGCCCGCGAGACCAACCCCGATGTGGTGCTGGTGGAGGTGGGGGGCACGGTGGGGGATATCGAGTCTCTGCCCTTTTTGGAGGCCATCCGCCAATTTCGCAAGGACGTGGGCCGCGCCAATGTCGCCTATGTGCATGTCACCCTGGTGCCCCTGATCAAAGCGGCAGGGGAGATGAAAACCAAGCCTACCCAGCACTCGGTCAAGGAGCTGCGCTCCATTGGTATCCAGCCGGACGTGTTGGTGTGCCGCTGCGAACAGCCATTGCCCCGCGGGATCAAGGAGAAGATCTCCGAGTTTTGCGATGTGCCGGTGGAATGTGTGATTCAGGCTCAGGATGCCCCCAGTATCTACGATGTGCCTTTGGTGCTCGAGCAGGAGGGGTTGGCGCAGCGGGTTTTGGAGATCCTCAACCTGGATCCGCAGCAGCCAGATCTACGGGAGTGGGAGCTCCTGGTGCAGCGGCTGCACCACCCCCAAGAGCAGGTGGAGATTGCCATTGTCGGCAAATACGTGCGCCTTACGGATGCCTATCTTTCCGTGGCCGAGGCCCTGCGCCATGCTGGGCTAGCCCTCAATGCCGGCGTCACGCTGCGCTGGATCTCTTCTGAGGAAGTCGAGGAGCGGGGGCCGGAAGCCCTACTGGCTGGTGTGGATGGGGTAGTGGTGCCGGGGGGGTTTGGCAATCGCGGCATCGAGGGCAAGGTGGCTACCATCCGCTACGTGCGGGAGCAAGGCATTCCCTTCCTAGGGCTGTGTCTGGGCATGCAGTGCGCGGTGATCGACTGGGGATGTCACATTGCCCACCTGGAGCGGGCCAACAGCTACGAGTTTGACCCCGATACCCCCCACCCGGTGATCAGCCTCTTGCCGGAGCAGAAAGATGTGGAAGATCTGGGAGGAACCCTGCGGCTGGGCCTCTATCCCTGTCGCATCATGCCCAATACCCTAGCGGCCAAGCTCTACGGTGAGGCCATCATCTACGAGCGGCACCGCCATCGCTATGAGTTTAACAATGCCTACCGCAGCCTTTTTCTGGACTCTGGTTATATCATCAGCGGAGTCTCGCCGGATAACCGCTTGGTGGAGATTATCGAGCTGCCCAGCCACCCCTTTTTCATCGCCACCCAGTTCCATCCGGAGTTTCGCTCCCGCCCCAACCGCCCCCACCCCCTCTTTTTGGGGTTGATCGAAGCTGTCCTGCGCAGCCGCCCTCAGCCTCACCCCCTGCAGTTGCAGAAGATGGGCTAGTTGACAGATCCCTTGTCCAAAAGTGGGGGCACGCCTCTGGTCCTGGTTCTGCAGAGCTTTGCTGAACATAAACTGCTGCGGAATCCTGGGTTTCGCCTGTGGAGCAGCCGTGGCCTACTGCCTAAAACGAGGTCATCCAATCTGCCAAAATTTCCTGTCGGCGTGGATGGCGCAGTTTGCGCATGGCTCGTGCTTGAATTTGTCGGACGCGCTCTCGAGACAGGCCGAAGAGCTGACCAATTTCGGAGAGAGTGTGCAGGTGGCCATCTTTCAGCCCATAGCGGAGCTTGAGGATTTCTTGCTCTCGGGGGCTGAGCTGCTCCAGCATTTCTTCCAGTTGGGCAGACAGCAGGTGCAAGTCCATTTGCGATTCGGGAGTGGGGCCGTTGGCGGCCTCGATAAGCTGCATCAGCTCCCTATCCTCCTCTTTGCCGACCGGAGTATGCAGCGAAAGAGTTTGGCGACCGGCTTCCAAGAGGGTTAAGAGAGCGTCCAGCTTGTCGGGGGAAATCTCCAGAGCTTTGGCAATCTCTGCTTGGGTGGGGCGACGGTTTAGGGCTTCGGTCAGATCTCGCCGGATCCGCTTCACCTGGTTGAGCTTTTCTACCATGTGCACCGGGATCCGCACCAGGCGCCCCTGATTGGCAACGGCGCGGGTGATCCCTTGGCGAATCCACCAGTAGGCGTAGGTGGAAAACTTGTAGCCGCGTTCGCACTCAAATTTTTCTGCGGCCCGGATCAGGCCGATGGTGCCTTCTTGAATCAAATCCAGAAACGGCACACCGCGATTTAAGTACTTTTTGGCAATCGAGACCACCAAGCGCAGGTTGGCCCTAACCAATTCCCGTTTCGCCCGTTCCCTGGCAGCTCCCCCCTCTGCAATCAGCCGTCCCAATTTCACTTCCTGCTCGGCACTGAGGAGTGGGTAGCGAGCCATTTCCCGCAAAAATATGCCCACCGAGTCCTCCGACAGCGAGGCTTGAGTTGCCCGGCTGCCGGGTTTGCTGAGCCGTACCTCAACCCGTTTCGGTGGGGGGGGACAATTCTGAACAGCTACATTCGTCCCATTTGGTTGAGATTTCAAGATTTCATACAAACTCAAGCTCAAGTTCACAAGCGGGTGTTAAGAACTTTACTCAGTACAGGATGGAGGCGGCTAACCTTTCAGCAAACCCAACTTCCTTCAGGGATCCCTGCAGACACAGGGCAGAGATCTCGCCGGATTTCAAGAGGCTACTCGATTTCTCTAGGTTCAGACTTCAGCTTTTGCTAAGGTGGGGCGCAGACTAAACACTTCCGTGATGGTAACGGTCAGCATCCGGTAGGATTGTTAAACTGACTACAGAGTTGACCTTGTTTTGCAGTGCACCATGCCACGCCAACGGAAGAAATCGGATTTGCCCAGCAAAATTTGTCTTACCTGTCAGCGACCCTTCACCTGGCGCAAAAAGTGGGCCGACTGTTGGTCGGAGGTGAAATACTGTTCCGAGCGGTGTCGCAATCATCGCCCCAAGGGATCCCTGCCTGCTTCCCGGCAAGACGGTTGGGACGGATAATGTTGTCTCAGGATCAGGACATAAGGGTTTGGATCTGTCGGGGTTGGCGATGCGGTTTCTCAAGTGGCTGTTGCACAATCCCCACGAGACAGAAGAGGAGGATCCCTTTTTGCGGGCCATCACCCGCCTGGAAAGCCTGATCTCGAAGCTACTGTCAATTTTGATGATCGGGCTAATCGTAGTAGCAGTGGTGGACTTGGCCCGGTTCTTGGTGGCAGATTTGTTGACCGAGCCAACTGGGTTTTTCTCCACCACTTTAATCGAGATCTTCGGCCTCTTTTTAAATATTCTGATTGCGCTGGAAATTCTGGAGAACATTACCGCCTACTTGCAAAAGCAGGTGGTGCAGGTGGAGCTGGTAATCGTCACCTCTTTGATCGCGGTGGCCCGCAAGATCATCATTTTCGATTTCGAGAAGCTGGGGGGGTTGGAGCTCATTGGCTTGGGGGCAGCGACGTTGGCCCTCTCGGTAAGTTATTGGCTGGTGCGGCGGGCCAAGTCTCCATCCAAGTCCGGGGAAGATTAAGCTCGGACAGAATCCTGGTACGATGGGGATGGAGCTTTCCTGCAAGAATTGTGCGTGCGCGATCTAAGTTGGCCAGCCTGGTGAAGTTAGCTGTGCTGATGGTGGTGCTTTGGGTGGGGTTGAGTGCTCTCCCTGTTTTGGCCCGCCCGCATTCTTCTCGCGATTTGCTCCTGGCACAACACTTGGGCAAACCCGTGAAAACCTACAACAATCCCCCCCCGATGGTGATCGACCCGGCCAAGTCCTACACGGCCACGATGGAGACCACCGCCGGCACAATGGTTCTGGAGCTGTTCCCGCAAGAAGCTCCCCTGGCCGTCAACAATTTCGTCTTTCTGGCCAACGATCACTTTTACGATGGCGTCATCTTTCACCGCGTGATCCGCGGCTTCATGATCCAAGGCGGGGATCCCACGGGTACAGGGCGGGGTGGGCCGGGGTACCGCTTTCCCGATGAGCCGGTGCAACGTCCCTACAGCCGTGGCACTTTGGCGATGGCCAACGCCGGCCCCAACACCAATGGCAGCCAGTTCTTCATCATGCATGCCGACTACCCGCTGCCGCCCAACTACACGATCTTTGGGCAATTGATCGAGGGAGAGGATGTGTTGGATAAAATTGCAACTGCGCCCACCGGCCCTCAGGATCGCCCCCTGAAACCGGTGGAGATCAAGTCGGTTCGCATCTTGGAATCCAATTAGGTTGGGCCAATCGGGTGGAACAGTTTGGTTAAATTAACTTGGCCTCTGGCCCCATTTTTGCAACTTGCCCTCAGGGGGACTCAGGTATGGAGTTCGCTAGGCCCCGGCGAATGTCCCCCCGCATTCTGGTTCTGGATTTTGATGGTGTGCTCTGCGATGGGCGGGCGGAGTATTTTGCCTCTTCCTGCCGCGTTTGTGCTCAGGTGTGGGGCTTGGCTCCTGCTCAGCTAGAGCCGCTGCGTCCTGCTTTTGACCGTCTGCGCCCGCTGATCGAGACCGGCTGGGAGATGCCTCTGTTGTTGTGGGGGCTACAGGAAGGGATCCGGGAGGAAGACTTGCGCCAAGACTGGCCCAGCTGGCGGCAGCGGTTGTTGCAGCAGTCAGGGATCCCTGCCCTCTCTCTAATCCAAGCGTTGGATCGGGTGCGGGATCGTTGGATTGAAGAGGATCTGCAGGGGTGGCTGGGGCTACACCGCTTTTATCCGGGGGTGGCGGCTTGGCTACGCCAGGTTCAGGCTGCAGGGGAGCCGCGCTTGGCCATCCTCAGCACCAAAGAGGGACGGTTCATCCAGCAGCTCTTGGGTCGAGAAGGGATCCAACTGCCGCGCCACCGCATTCTGGGCAAGGAAGTGCGCGCCCCCAAGGCCACCACTTTACAGCGGCTACTGGCTGCCGCCCAACTGCCGGCTGAGGAGCTGTGGTTTGTGGAGGATCGCCTGCAAACGCTGCGCCAGGTGCAGACGGTGCCGGAGCTGGAGCAAGTTCTCCTGTTTTTGGCCGACTGGGGCTACAACCTGCCGGA
>NZ_JANSHQ010000149.1:0-1837 GCF_047461715.1 Synechococcus sp. R8-2
CAGGACTGATTGCCCCTGCACCTCCGTTAGTTAGCAGATGCGGGATCCTCACCAGTGCGCCGTTGGCCACAGTCTACGGCCCGCTTTGCGAATAGCCGTTTGGGCCATCCCAATCCCAAAGGATCCCATCTCTGCACCCCAAAGTTGCCAAAGTTGAATGAAGCTTATGATTCAAGCCGAGCCAAAAAGATTCGGCACAATGGGGAGAGCCATTTCACCAAGCTGTTGAGGACATCGCTATGGCCTACAAACTCTGGATCGACGGCCAATGGGTCGATAGCCAAGGGGGGGGGTTGATGACCATCGAGAACCCGGCCACCGGCGAGAAACTGGCAGAGGTGGTGGATGCCAGCCCTGCCGATGTGGATCGGGCGGTGCAGGCCGCCCAAACAGCCTTCTACGATGGCCGTTGGTCGAAACTCACCCCCGGCGAGCGCTCCCTGGCCCTCTGGAAATTGGCGGATCTAATCGAAGCTCGCGCCGCCGAATTGGCTCGCTTGGAATCGGAAAACACTGGCAAGCCCTACGAGTTCCTCAGCTTGGGGGGAGATCTGCCATTTGCGGTGGATAATCTGCGTTTCTTCGCCGCTGCCGCCCGCGACATCCATGGCTTTAGCGCCGGGGAATACGCCAAGGGCTACACCTCCCTCTTTCGCAAAGAGCCGGTGGGGGTGTGCGCTCAAATTACCCCCTGGAACTATCCGCTGATGATGGCCGTCTGGAAGATCGGCCCCGCCCTGGCCGCCGGCTGTACGGTGGTGCTCAAGCCCGCTCCTGCCACCCCCCTGACCACCCTGATGCTGGGAGAACTGATCGCCGAGGCTGGGATCCCGCCCGGGGTAGTCAATATCGTTACCGGAGGCAATGCCACCGGCCAAGCCCTGGTGGAGCACCCCCAGGTGCGCATGGTCAGCCTTACCGGCTCTACCGCCACCGGCAAGCAGGTGATGCGGACAGCGGCAGATACCCTGAAGCGGGTGCATTTGGAACTGGGGGGCAAAGCGCCGTTTATCGTCTTCGAGGATGCGGACGTAGAGACCGTTGCTGCCAAGGCCACATTTGCTGCCACCGTCAATACCGGCCAAGACTGTACGGCAGCCACCCGCGTCTATGTGCACGAGAGCAAGCTGGCGCAGGCGCAAGAGGCCATTGTAGAAGCCATGCGCAAAGTAACGGTGGGATCCCCTTTCGAGGCGGGAGTGGAGATGGGGCCTTTGGTCTCAGCAGCCCAGCGGGAGCGGGTGATGGGATTTGTGGAGCGGGCCAAAGCAGAGGGAGCCAAGGTGCTGACCGGCGGTCGGATCCCTTCCCAGCTTGCCCAGGGCTACTACTATGAACCCACGGTGATTGCCAATGTCGATCAAAAAGCGGAGATCGTACAGAGTGAGGTTTTTGGGCCGGTTCTCACGCTCGGCTCGTTTCGCGAAGAAGCGGAAGCGCTACGCTTGGGCAATGACGTCCTATACGGGCTGGCGGCTTCTGTGTGGACTCAAGACATCGGACGAGCGATGAGGTTGGCCGCCGATCTGGAGTTCGGCACCGTCTGGATCAACGACCATATTCCCATTGCCTCTGAGGCCCCCCATGGCGGCTTTAAGCAATCGGGATTTGGCAAAGATCTCTCGGCAGAAGCGGTGCGCGACTACCAAATCACCAAACACGTGATGATTGCAACCCGCTGAAGTGATGCCCATTTTGAACAGAAGATGACCACCAAACAGCGGCGGCTCACCAGGGGTATTCCCAGTCGCCGTAGGCCATTGGTGGCCTTGATTCCGACCTACCCCTTCCCCTTGGGAGAGGGCTTGGGGAACTGTCTGGAGCCGGTTTGGAACCT
>NZ_JANSHQ010000150.1:0-8783 GCF_047461715.1 Synechococcus sp. R8-2
CGTTAATGCCATCTCCCACCATCGCCACCCGCCGTCGCGGTTGTCTTAGGCTGCGTATGTAAGCTGCCTTCTGATCCGGACGGACTTGGGCAATTACCCGCTGAATGCCTGCTTGCCGAGCAACCGCTTGGGCCGTGGTGGGGTTATCCCCGGTTAGCAGGATCACCTCTAGACCCATCTGTTGCAGCTGTTGCACTGCCTCAGGAGAGGTGGGTTTGAGCGGATCGGCAATGGCCAACAGCCCCACCAGGCTCTGGGATTGGGCTACGCCGATCACCGTTTTGCCCTGGCTTTCCCAATTCTGAACCCGCTCTGACCAAGAGGGATCCCAGGGGATCCCCATCTCCTGTAGCCAGCTCAGCCGACCGATGCGGATCCACTGGTCTTCCACCCAGGCTTCTGCCCCACTGCCTATCCTTGCCTGAAAATGCTGGGCAGGAGGGATGGCAATTTTTTCGGCTTCGGCTTTCTGCACTACCGCCTGGGCCAAAGGATGTTCCGAGTGCCGCTCCACCGCCGCTGCCAGGCGCAACACCGCCAGGGGAGAGGAGCCGTGGGCCCAAATATCGGTGACAGTGGGACGACCTTCAGTCAGGGTGCCGGTTTTGTCCAAGACCACCGTGCGCAAGTGGTGGGCCAATTCCAGGCTGTCGGCACTTTTCACCAGGATCCCCAATTCCGCCCCTCGTCCCACGGCCACCAGGATCGAGGTGGGGGTTGCCAACCCCAGCGCGCAAGGGCAGGCGATGATCAGCACCCCAATCGTGTTCACCAAGGCCAGCGTCAGGTTGTCCGCCAACACCCACCAGAGCACGAAAGTTAGAACTGCCACCCCGATCACTGCCGGCACAAACCAGGCAGTCACCCGATCCGCCACCTGTTGAATTGGGGCTTTGGATCCCTGAGCTTCCTGCACCAGGCGCACGATCTGGGCCAGAACCGTGTCTTTGCCCACCCGCCGCGCCTCCATCACAAAGCTGCCCGTCTGATTCAGCGTTGCCCCAATCACCTCATCCCCCGCCGACTTGAGTACAGGCAGGCTCTCGCCGGTCACCATGGACTCGTCGAGGCTGGAGGATCCCTCTAGAATGACCCCATCCACCGGCACCTTCTCTCCGGGGCGCACCCGGATCCGATCCCCCACCTGCACTTCCCGAATCGGAATATCCTGCTCCACCCCATGGCGAATTACCCTTGCCGTTTTCGGTTGCAGCCCGATCAGCTTGCGAATGGCCTCAGAGGTTTGCCCCTTGGCCCGCTGCTCCATCCATTTGCCCACCAGCACCAGGGTGACGACCACCGCCGCCACTTCGTAGTACACATCCGGGTGCAGGCCCTGCTGGTGGAAGAAGTTGGGAAAGAGGGTTGGAAAAAGGGAGTAGAAAAAAGCGGCGCTCGTTCCCAAAGCTACCAAGGTATTCATATCCGCCGAGCGTCGCTGCCAAGCCGCCCAGGCGCCACGATAAAAAGGCTGGCCCACCCAAAACTGCACCGGCGCCGTCAGCAGCAACTGCAACCACGGATCCTGCAGCCAGGGGGGCAGGCCGGGGATCTCCCGCCCCAGCATCATCGGCAGGGATCCGATCAGCAGCACCGTGCTGAGGCCCACTCCTATTGCCACCTTCAGCTTCAATTCCCGTTCTGCCGCCCGTTGGCCGATCCGTTCTGGGTCGGTCGGATCGGACTGTTGCCAATCGTCTTCGACCAAGCGCGCCTGATACCCCGCCTGCTCCACCGCCCGGATCAAGGCTTGCGGATTCACCAGCCGGGGATCCCCTTTGACGGTGGCCTGCTCGCTGGCAAAATTCACTGATCCGTGGGACACCCCCTGCACCTGAGCGAGGGCCTGTTCGATGCTGCGGGCGCAGGAGGCACAGCTCATCCCTTGTAAGGCCAACTGCCAAGTGCCCTCAGGAGAAGGCGCAGAGGCCGATAGTGCACCCGATGACCCTTTATGGGCAGACATGGCAACACCTTGTTGATAAAGTTGATGCAATAACGGCTACTCCCCATCCTCGAAAGGGTGAAGGCAGCCATGTACAGGAATTCAAAACAGACGCCCGACCGTTCTCGACCCAGCCTTGACTAGGCCGGGGGATATCCCACCTGGGTGAGGGCCTGCCGCAAATCGCCCACAGGCCGCTCAGAAGTGATCCGCACCTGTTTGGTTTTGGGATCCCCTTCCACCTGCGCCTGGGGATCCAGTTGCCGCACCGCTTGCGCAATGGTGTCCACGCAAGCCGCACAGGCCAGCTTGGGCACCGTCAAAACAACCTGCATCTTGGGAAACCTCCCCAACCCAATGCCACTGAAAGGATGCTAAACCTTACAGTGGACTGGAAGGTCAAGGGGGAGTCTGAGGCTCGTCCATATTCCAGCGGTAGTCCACCTGATAGCCCCGCTGTCGCCAGTCTTCTTCCAGTTGCACCTGTTGGGTGAGGGCTTTGCGCAGGGAGTTGATCAGCTCTTGCGTGCGGCCTCGGTTGCCAAAATCCTGTTCCTCTACTGCCGGAAAGGTTTGCCGCTCCAACACCCGCAGCAGAAATTCGTAGTGGATATGAGCCGGCACAGGAATACGTTTCATCGATCCAAGCAATCCTTAGAGATCAATTGTTCTCGCAGAGATCCATTGATAAATGGTTTTCATTCACTGAGATGACAACAGGTGGCGCACAGCTTGGCCGGGATCCGGCTGGGTCACCAGAGCTTCCCCCACGAGCACAGAGCGCACCCCCCAGGCCCGCAACTGCTGCAGATCGGCGGGGGTATGGATGCCGGACTCGCTGACCACAGGCAGATCGCCAAGGAGCTCCGAGTGGGCGGCCAACAGGTTGCGCGTTGTGTTCAAGTCCACCGCAAAGGTTCTCAGATCGCGATTGTTGATGCCAATGAGCACCTGCCCCCTGGAGTCTTGCAGTTGGGGCAAACGCAACACCCGCTGCAACTCTTGGGAGGTGTGCACCTCCAGCAGAGCTGCCATGCCCAATTGCCGAATCAGCTTGAGAAAATAGCCCAAGTCCGCATCCGAGAGAATGGCGGCAATCAGCAGCACCGCATCTGCCCCCAGGCTGCGGGCCCAGAGGATTTGGTAGGGGTAGAGGATGAACTCCTTGCAGAGGATGGGGATCCCTACTGCCTGACGGATCCGGCGCAGATACTCGCCGCTGCCCTGAAAGAACCGCTCATCCGTCAGCACCGAGAGACAACTGGCCCCACCGGCTTCATAGCTCTGGGCAATGGCTACCGGGTCAAAGGGATCCCGGAGGATGCCGCGGCTGGGAGAGGCTTTTTTGACCTCGGCAATCACAGAGATAGGGTGAGGCGACTGGGTGAGGGCCGCCACAAAATCCCGCACCGGCGGAGCCTGATCCAGTTGCCGTTGCAATTCCTTGAGGGGAAGCTGCTCCCGTTGCCGCTCCACCTCCTGCTCTTTATGCCAGACGATCGCTTCCAAAATGTGGCGCGGTTTGGCTTCCGGCGCTGTTGTCTGGTACACCTGAGAGGCTACGACCACCGGCGGGGCAGGAGAACGCCGACGAACAGAAAGCGGCTCACCTTGCAGCTCCATACAACCCCCGAACACAACTCTACACCACACCCTAGACTACCTTAGTGCTCCGCCACCGGTTTGAATAGCTACCCCGGACATCCCCAAAACTCATCTGGCGAAGGTGTTTTTTTTACCCTATGGTTGAGTCTAGAAAGGTGGTGTAGTCTTTATGCGCCTCGGCGAGCCATGTTCTGGCGGCCGTCCATTTTTCCCCGGCCAGGGGCAGTGGCTCGGTGGGGTCAAGGCTGGTGCTGTCCATGCTGTTTTAGAGGAGTTCAGGCGTGCTGTACCTAGCAGAGCTATCCAAGCCGATTGGGTTTGCCAAGTCGTCTCTGCAATTGCTGGCCAAGCAGCAGCAGGACAATACCTGGGTGGCCGTGAACGAAGAATCCATTACCTTGGAAGGCCGCATCGCCCAGGAGGCTGGGCGCTTCAAGGATGGGTCATTGGTGCTGGCGGAAATCTCCGGCAACCGTCAGGTCGCCCGCATCAGCGAAGCCGCTCGCCAACTGGTGACCTATCTGCAAAACTTCAGCCAACTTCAGCTCAGAGCCCGCAGCCAGGAAGAGGAGATCGAGGTTTGGAAACAGTCCCTCACCTTTCAGGCGCATGAGCTTACCCGCCGCGAGATGGAGCTAGCAGCCCAGGAAGAAGAGGTGCAGCGGCTGTACGAGCAGTACAAGAGTGTGGAGGAAGATCGCAAACTTCTGGACAGCCTCAAAGAGGAACTGGCAGCCCAGCAAGCTTACTTAGCTGAACAACAGCGGCTGATCGGAGAGCAGCGGGAAGCTCTGAATCGGCAGCGGCAAGAGTTGGAAGCCCAGTTGCAAGAAGCTCGCTCCAGCCGCTTGGGGGAGGCAGAAGCAGCGCAGCTACAGGCTTTGATGCAACAGCTCCAGGAGAGTCTGCATCCGGCTGGAGATCCCTTGGCGCTTCTGCAAAGCTTGAAAAGCCACATTCAGCAGCAGCAGGAGCACTTGAATCAACAGATTGCCCAACTGGAAGCAGAACGTCAGCAGGCCCAGGCCCGGCAAGACGAGCTGGATCGAGACTACCGCGCTTGGCAAGAACGCCACACCGCTTGGTGGGGATCCCGACAATCCCTGGAGCAAAGCCGAGCAGAGTGGCAAACTCGGCAGGGATCCCTGCGAGCCCATCAAGAGCACCTGCAGAGGATTCTCCAGCAGCTGCAATCTCAAGAGAGCCTATACCAGAAAGCCTCTCGTCTGGTGCAGGAGTACGACTTTATCGTCGATGGCAGCAGCAACGGCAGGGCTGGGGAGCCGGCGATCTCGGTCGAGGAGCTGGCGGCTTTGGTCAGCCAACTGCGCCGAGATTACGAGCAGCGGGCAGCCCAGGTTAGCCAACAGCGGGCCGAACTGGAGCAAAACCGGCAAACCCTGCGGGAGCTGCAAGAGCGGCTGGCCAGCGCCTCTCCAGAGGAGCGGTTTGACATCGAGATGGATATCGACTATGCCCAGTCTGCCTGCAGTGCTTTGGAAGAAGCCCTGCTGCCTCAGGAAAAAAACCTGCAGCGAGAGTATGAAGAGTTGACCCGCCAAGAGGCCCGCCTTAGACAGCTGCAAAATCAAGCTGCTGCCCCGGTTCAGGTCGATATTGGGCCGCTCCTGGAACAGATCGGCAGCCAGAAGCAGGATCTTCTCCAAGAAAAAGGTCGTCTGCAAACCCTCATTCAACAACTAGAATCGTCCTTGCCTTCTCAGCAGGAGCAGCTCGCCCGCCAACGGCAGGAATTGGAGCAGCAGTGGCAACACCTGGAGCAAGAGGAGGGATCCCTGCGGGCGCGCGCCCAGGCCATGGCAGAAACCTGGGGTCGCCTGAATCACCTGCAGGCCACCCTCTACCCAGAGCGGGATCGGTGGGCAGCGTTGGCGGGAGAATTGGCGCAGTTGGAGACGGAGCTGGGCCAACACCAGGCCAGAAACTCCACTGCACACGCCCACGTCCAACAGGTACGCTCTCTCTTGGCTGCCCTCACGCAGGCGTGAGGGAGTTCACGTTTCCTGTGGGGGGTGGGGAGAACCGGCGCAAGGGGAACTACGGCCTTAATTGAGGAAAACAAATCTGGTAAAATTCGCTAGCACCCTGCAGCCACTGGGGCTCCCAATTCTCGGGCGAGGGGACTGCAGAGGTTAGTGCGTTTTGCCCCGCTTCCTGCTTGCAGTTGCCAAGGATATTCCAGTGTGAGGTCAGCTTGTGCGAATTGCGGTCGATGCGATGGGGGGTGACTACGCTCCCGAAGAGATCATCAAGGGCGCCCTGCTGGCCCATCGGCAGCTCCGGGTCGGGATTGCACTAGTCGGTCGTCCAGATTCCCTCAAGCCCTTTCTGCCCCAACCCTTGCCTGCTGGGATCACCATTGTGCCTGCCGAAGAGGATGTGGGCATGGCGGAAGAGCCGCTGATGGTGCGCAAAAAGCCCAAAGCCTCCATCAACATCTCGATGCAACAGGTGCGCTCCAACCAAGCGGATGCCGTGGTGGCCGCCGGGAATACCGGAGCAGCGATGGCTGCGGCCTACCTGAATTTGGGCCGGCTGGCAGGGATCGATCGCCCGGCCATTGGCGCTCTTTTGCCCACTTTGAAAGGCAAGCCGGTGCTGCTGCTGGATGTGGGGGCCAATGTGGATTGCCGGCCCCGCTTTTTGGAGCAGTTTGCCCGCATGGGATCCCTCTACTGCCAGTGCGTGCTGGGGATCGAGAAGCCGCGGGTGGGCCTGCTCAACATCGGCGAGGAGCCCAACAAGGGCAATGATTTGGCTCTGGCCACCCACCAGCGTCTGGCCCAGTTGCCAGGGATCCATTTCGCCGGCAATGCCGAGGGGCGGGATGTGCTGACCGGGGAGTTTGATGTGGTGGTGTGCGACGGCTTTGTGGGCAATGCCCTCCTCAAGTTTGCCGAAAGTGTTGGCCAGGTGATCACCCAGGTGCTGCGGGAGGAGCTGCCCCGCGGCTGGCGCGGCAAGTTGGGCTGCTGGCTGCTCCGGCCCAACCTCAAGCAGGTAAAGCGGCGCATGGACTACGTAGAGTATGGCGGTGCTTTGCTGCTCGGCGTCAACGGCATCTGCGTGATTACCCACGGCAGCTCCAAGGCGCCGATGGTCTACCACGCCATTCGCCTGGCCAAAGAGGCGGCAGAACAGAAAATCCTACAGCGGCTGCAGGCGGAAATGGTTGACCCTCGCGAACCTGAATCCAACCCCAGGCGGCGCACCCGGCCCCTTCAGGTCTACTCTGGCTCTGGCCCGGAAGTGTTGCCGTTGGGATCCCTGGAAAGGACTTCCTCCCGCTGTCCCGAACCCGTGGAAGATGCCCAGCCATAGCCTCCCGACCGTGCGGCTGGTGGGGGCAGGGGCTGCCCTGCCGGATCCCTGCCTGAGCAACGACGATCTCGGCCAGATCGTCGAAACTTCCGACGAATGGATCTGGCCCCGCACCGGCATTCGTCAGCGGCGCATTCTGCCCCCTGAGCTGAGCTTGGTGGATTTGGCGGTCCAGGCAGCCAAGGCCGCTTTGGCTCAGGCCGGGATCTTGCCTCAAGACCTGGATTTGATCCTGCTGGCCACTTCCACCGGTGTCGATCGGTTTGGCTCGGCCCCTCAGGTGCAGGCAGCTCTGGGAGCAACGCGGGCGGTGGCTTTTGATCTGACGGCAGCCTGCACGGGCTTTGTCTTTGCAGTGGCCACGGCAGCGCAGTTTTTGCAAACCGGGCTGTACCGGCGGGCCTTGGTGGTGGCGGCGGATGTGCTCTCCCGTACGGTGGACTGGGCAGATCGCACCACCTGTGTCTTGTTTGGAGATGGGGCCGGGGCGGTGGTTCTGGAGGCGGGGGAAACCGGCGGGATCCTCAGCATTGAGCTGCGCAGCGATGGCAGTGGCAGCCAGCTGCTCAGCTTGTCCATGGCTACAGAGGCCAAGCCCCTGGTGGGATCCCTGCAGGTGGGGCAGTATCGCTGCTGCCCCATCACCATGAATGGCCGCGAGGTCTACAAGTTCGCCGTCCAGGCGGTGCCGGAGGTTATCGAGAAGGCTCTCTTCCGGGCCGGGATCCCGGCGGAAGCAGTACAGGGATATTTTATTCATCAGGCCAACCAGCGCATTCTCGATGCAGTAGCCAAGCGCCTGCAGCTGGATCCGCAGCGGGTGGCCAGCGTCCTAGAGTATTACGGCAACACCTCGGGCGCTTCGGTGCCAATTGCCTTGGCCACTTGGATCGAGCAAAGACGCTTTGGCGCCGGCGATCTGGGGGTAATGGCGGGCTTTGGCGCTGGCCTTACCTGGGGGGCGATTGTGTTTCGTTGGGGGAAATGAATTGATGACTGTTGCCTGGATCTATCCCGGCCAGGGATCCCAAGCGGTAGGCATGGGAAGGGACTTGCGGAACTGGCAGGGAGCAGGCCAGAAGTTGGCTTTGGCCCGCCAGATGCTGGGATGGGATCCCTTAGCTCTGTCGGAAGACCAGATCCACCAGACCGGCTACACACAACCGGCTTTGTTCACCGTATCGGCCCTGTTGACAGACTATCTCTACGCCCAGGGTCAGGCTCCTGCCTGCACTGCTGGCCACAGTCTGGGCGAATACAGCGCCCTCTACGCTGCCGGCGTGTTTGACTTCGAAACCGGCCTACGGCTGGTGGCGCTGCGGGGCCAACTGATGGAAGCCGCAGGGGATCCCCCGGGCAGCATGGCGGCAGTGATGGGGTTTGACCGCGACAAGCTGGAGCACCTGTGCCAGATGATCCCCGACGTCACTCTTGCCAACGACAACAGCCCGGATCAGGTGGTGATCAGCGGCTCGGTGGGGGGGGTGCGGGCCGTCTGTGAGCAGTTGCAGGCCAAGCGCACCGTTCCCCTCAAGGTGAGTGGCGCCTTTCACTCGCCCTTTATGCAGGCTGCTGCCGAGGAGTTTGCCCACACCTTGCGCGCTGTTGACTTTCAGCCGCCGCGAGTGCCCGTCTACAGCAACTGCACTGCCACCGCCAGCCGGGATCCGCAAGCCCTTAAGCAGGCGCTGCTGGCCCAGATGACTGCCCCTGTCCGCTGGCGAGAAACCGTGTTGCAGATGGCTGCCGACGGCATCCAAGAGGTGTGGGAAATCGGCCCCGGAAATGTTCTGACGGGCTTGGTGAAGCGAACGGTGCCGACCCTGACGCGGTGCAATTTCAGTAACCTCAGCAGCTAGGGGATCTGCTATGGAGCATGACTCTAGTCAAT
>NZ_JANSHQ010000151.1:0-13084 GCF_047461715.1 Synechococcus sp. R8-2
CGAGCGCCGGGAGGATGTCACGCATCCACCCTAGCTCTGGATTGGGAAGGATGGCCAGCGCTTTTGCACAGGCGCAGCAGGGCACAGTCTCAGTACCCTGGTTGATTGAGTCAATGCAGAGGTGGGATCCCTCTGTTGGGATAGCCGTTAGGGAGGCAGGTTCACGATGCAACTGCGAACAGCTCTGCCGCTGTTGTGCCTTTCTCTCTTGGTAGCTGCTTGCCGGCCCGGCGGGCCACCTCGCAGCATGGGGGGTGAAGGGGGCGGAGAAGGCCAACCCACACCAGTGGCCGTCGGCAGGGTAGAGGAACAGCAAATCGAAGAGACCTCAGAGTTCATGGCCAGCCTCGGATCCCAGCAGGTGGCCAGTATCCGCCCTCAGGTCAGTGGACAGGTGACCCAGGTGTTCGTGCAGCTGGGATCCCAGGTGGCTGCCGGAGCCCCTCTCTTTGAGATCGACAGCCGGCAGCAACAGGCGGCGGTGGCCGGCCAAACGGCGGGGATTGCCGCAGCCCAAGCCAACCTGGAGAGCGGCCGGGCCGTGCTCAGCCAGTTGCGGGCGGATCGGCTGCGGCTTGAGGCAGCGGCGGAGTTTGCCCGGGAGCAGCACGAGCGCAACCTGCGCCTCTTGGCCGAGGGGGCCATCAGCCAGGCGCAAGCGGATCAATCCAGCCGCGACCTGCGCCAGGCGGAGGCGGCTTTGGCGGCGCAACAGGAGCAGATCCGCGCTCAGGAGGCCGCGATCTTGCGGGCAGAGCGGGAGGTGCAGCGAGCCCAGGCCGAGGCGGAGCGGCAACAGGTGCAACTGCAGTTTTTCCAGGTTACAGCTCCCTTTGCCGGCATTGTGGGGGATGTTTTGGTGCGGCAAGGGGACTACGTGACGCCTCAGACGGTTTTGACCACCTTGACCCAAACCCAGGCGCTGGAGCTCAACCTCAACATCCCGTTGCAGCGGGCCCCCCAGCTGCGCATTGGCACGCCGGTGCAGATCCTGGATAGCCGCGGCGAGGTGATCGGCAGCAGCCAAATCTCTTTCATTGCTCCCGAAGCCAACGCCGCCACGCAATCGGTGCTGGCCAAGGCTCTTCTGGAGAACCCTGCCGGCCAGTTGCGCTCGGCCCAGTTTGTGCGGACTCGGGTCATCTGGGAGGAGCGGCCGGCCTTGCTGGTGCCGGTGACGGCGGTGGCCCGCTTGGGGGCGCAAACCTTTGTCTACACGGTGCAGACAACGGAGCCGCCAGCAGAGGGCATGCCCCCGGGGGCGGTGGCGGTGCAAAGGCCGGTGCAGCTGGGATCCATCTACGGAAACAGCTATGAGGTGCTGGAGGGTTTGGAGGCCAATGAGCCAATTGTGCTGAGCGGCCTGCAGAAAATCCGCGATGGCGCCCCGATTGTCGATGAGGTGCTTTTTCAGCAGAGGATGCAGCCACAAGGGGGAGGGAGACCTCCTGGATCCCCGCCCTAGGTCCTCTCTCTCCGGCGGTTTCCCAACTCAGCTATCCCCTTTCACTCCTCACTGCGCTGGACTATGTTTGTTGACTTTTTCATTCGCCGCCCTGTTTTTGCCAGCGTCTGCTCCATCCTGATCGTGCTGGTGGGGGCGGTGAGCATTCCCCTACTGCCGGTGGACTACTACCCACAGGTGGCGCCGCCAGCGGTGAGGGTGACTGCTGTTTATCCTGGGGCCGACGCCGAGACGGTGGAGACGGCGGTAACCAATGTGCTGGAGCAGGAGATCAACGGCGTCGAGGGTATACGGTCTATCGCCTCGGTGAGCAGCAGCAACGGCACCAGCCAGATCACCGTTACCTTCAGCCCGGATCGGGATCTGGACACGGCGGCTGTGGATGTGCAGAACCGGGTGGCGCGGGCCCAGGGCCGGCTGCCGGCGGAGGTGATCCAAAACGGCATCAGCGTGGAAAAGGCCGGCGACAGCGCCTTTGTGCTGGTGTTGGCGCTGCGCTCAGAGGCGGGGGAATACGACGAGCTGTTTTTGAGCAACTACGCGGAGCTGTTTGTGCGGGATGCTTTGCGGCGCATCCGCGGCGTCAGCGATGTCATCATTTTCGGGGAGCGCACCTATGCCATGCGCATCTGGCTGGATCCGACGCGGCTGGCCAGCTATGGTCTGACAGCTCTGGATGTGGTAAACGCAGTGCGCCAGCAGAATATCCAGGTGCCCGCCGGCCAAATTGGCGGCCAGCCCAGCCCCCCGGATCAGGAGTTTCAGATCAGCGTCCAGGCCACGGGGCGGCTGTCGCAGCCGGAGGAGTTCGCCCAGATCGTTCTCAAGGCCAACGCCGATGGCAGCTTGGTGCGCATTGCCGATGTGGGCCGGGTAGAGCTGGGGGCCCAAAGCTACGATACGTTCTTCCGCATCGGGGGGCAGGAGGCGGTGGGGATCGCCATCACCCAACAACCGGATGCCAACGCCCTAGAGGTGTCGCGGCAGGTGCGGCAGACGTTGGCGCAGCTGGCGGAGAGTTTTCCGCCCGGCTTGATCTACGAGATCCCTTTCGACGCCACCCTGTTCATTACCGAGTCGGTGCAGGAGGTGATTTTTACCCTGCTGCAGGCTATTGCCCTGGTGGTGCTGGTACTGTTCATCTTTTTGCAAGATTGGCGCGTCACCCTCATTCCCACCGTTACAATTCCGGTGGCGCTGCTGGGGACCTTCGCCTTTGTGCGCCTGTTTGGCTTTTCCATCAACACTTTGACTCTGTTCGGCCTCACCCTGGCCACCGGTCTGGTGGTGGACGACACCATTGTGGTGGTGGAGAATATCTCCCGCTACATCCGAGACCGCGGCATGCGGCCTCTGCAGGGGGCCTCGGCGGGGATGAACGAGGTGTTGGGGGCGGTGATCGCCACGACGCTGGTGCTGCTGGGGCTATTTGTGCCTGTTGCTTTCTTTCCTGGCACCAGCGGTCGCATCTACCAGCAGTTTGCCGTCACCATTGCCGTGTCGGTTTCGCTGTCCACGTTTAATGCCATTACCTTGGCTCCGGCTTTGTCGGCGCTGCTAATTCGCCCCCGCTCAGAGCAGATGTTTTGGCTGCTGCGCTGGTTTGACCGCGCCGTGGAAGGGATCCGAGCGGCCTACTGCCGCCTGCTGGAGCTGGTGGTGAAGCTGCGGCTGTTGGTGGTGACGGGGTTTATTGCCTGTTTGGGCCTCACCTACTGGCTGTTCCAAATTGTGCCGACGGGGTTTGTGCCGGATGAGGATCAGGGCTTTTTCATCACCATTGTCCAGGGGCCGCCGGGGGTTTCCCTCAACTATACCGACAGGGTGATCCGGCAGGCCGCCGCTATTTTGGAGGGGATCCCTGAGATCGAAAATCGGGTGATCGTGGGGGGGTTCAGCTTTACCGGGCCCTCGCCGGGGAATGGGCTGATCTTTGCCACCCTCAAGCCCTGGGAAGAGCGGCGGCAACCGGAGCAATCGGCGCAAGCGATTGTCAACCGGCTATTTGGGCCTTTTTTGGGCGGGATCAGCCGCGCATTGGTGATCCCGATCCTGCCGCCGGCCATTCCCAATTTGGGGGTTGCGGGCGGGTTTACTTTCCAGCTTCAGGATCGGGGGGTGAACGATTTCAACCTCTTGGAGCAGACGGCCAACACCCTGTTTTTTGTGGGCAACTCGCCGCCCCCGCCGGGCCAACCCCCCTTGGGCTTGCGGATTAACCCGCCCACCTTCAACGCCAATTCGCCGCAGCTAGAAGTACAGGTGGATCGGGAGATGGCCCAGTTGTTGGGGATCCCTCTGTTGGATGTCTTCGGCACGCTGCAGACGCTGCTGGGGGGCACCTACGTCAATGATTTCGACCTGTTCAACCGCAACTACCGGGTCTATGTGCAGGCGGATCAAGCATTCCGAGGTAACCCGGAAAGCATCGGCCAGTTCTACGTGCGGGGTGGGCAGGGGCAGCTCTTGCCGTTGAGCACCCTGGTTCAGGTGGAGGAGACCACCAGCCCGGCCATCATCAACCACTTCAACCTCTTCCGCTCGGTGGAAATTCAGGGCAGCGCCCTGCCGGGCTTTAGCTCAGGGCAAGCGATTCGGGCTATGGAAACTCTAGCCGCCCAGTTGTTGCCGCAGGGGTTTGGCTTCGAGTGGTCGGGCCTGTCGCTGGAAGAAATCGATTCGGGAGGACAGGCGCCGCTGATCTTTGCTTTGGGCTCGGTGTTCGTCTTCCTGGTGCTGGCGGCGCAATTTGAGAGCTATGTGGATCCCTTGATCATTTTGTTGGCGGTGCCGCTGGCGGTTCTTGGGGCTCTTTTGGCGCAACTGCTGCGGGGCTTGACCAACGACGTCTTCTGCCAAGTCGGGTTGGTGATGTTGATCGGGCTGGCCAGCAAAAACTCCATCTTGATTGTGGAGTTTGCCAACCAGTTGGTTGCCCAAGGGATCCCACTGCTCAAAGCTGCCACCCAAGCAGCCGAGACGCGCTTCCGCGCCATTCTGATGACCGCCCTGAGCACTATCCTGGGCATTTTCCCGCTGGCAGTGGCCAGCGGGGCCGGGGCCGCCAGCCGTCAGTCTCTGGGCACGGCGGTGATCGGCGGCATGTTCGTCTCGACAATGCTCAGTTTGCTGGTGGTGCCGGTGCTCTATGTCGTGATCAAGGGGATCCAGGTGCGAATTTTGGGGGGATCCCCTTCGCCTGTGGATCTGGCGCATCTGCCCCCACCGGAGGATCCCAAGGATCTGCTGCCTGGTGGCGACAGCGTTGGGTAGCAAGAGGGATCTGCTTGCTTCTTCTCTTCTGGCGGAAAAGCGAGTGGGGGAAGGGGGCACCTTTCATCCACCGAGGGCCCTGTCTTCGAGCAGTTCGAGCTCGGCTCCGCCGGGCATTTTTTCCCAGAACTGAGCCAGGTGTTGCAGGCCCACAAAGCCCAACTGCCAGAGGATCAAGGCTAGAGGGCCGTGCTGCTGCCGTTGGATCTTCAGGGCCAGAGCCAGTTGTTTGGGCTTGAGGAGCTGTTGCTGCTCAGCAAACTGGCAGAACTGTCGATCCCATTGGCTAAGGGCTTGTAAATCCGGCAGGGTCGGTTCCATAGGTTTGGCCGGGCAGGAAACCCATCGAATTGAATATTGAATCTCGAGGCTCGGGATCCCCAGTGGAGATCCTGCGGATCCCTTGCAACAGGTTTCTTCCAGGGTACGTGAGCGCCCAGGCATCCCCAAGGCCAGTTCGGGCAGAGAGCACTGAGCTTTGTCGCAAAGCTGGCTTATAGATCCTGGCAGGATAGTCTATCCCCAGGGGTCGTCGTCGAAAGGACTATCTGACCAATAGCCACTCTGCTGGGGTGGAGGGGGCTGTTGGGGAAGGGGCGGCGTGTAAGCAGGAGGCGGTGTTGGGATGGGGGTGGGTTTTTCCAGATCCTCAAGTCGAGGCAGGTCGGCGGGCTTGGGCTCGACACCAAGGCTTCTCAGCTTGGCTTGCGTTTCTTGCACTTGCGCATTGAGCTCTTCCAGGTAGGCGCGGTAGTGGTTGGCAGCTTCCAGGTACTGCTTGGCTTTCTTTTCGTTTTCCCGGACGACCGCCTCCAGTTCTTTGGTGCGAACGGTGTAATCGGCCTCTTGATTGGTGAGGTTTTCGATGGCTTGGTTGAGTACAGCCCGCCGTCGCTCCAGTTGGGCTACAATTTCCGACAACTGTCGTTCTCGCTCGCTAAGGCTGCGTTCCCGGTTTTGAGTTTGTTCCAGTTGAAAGCTGGCCTGGCTGAGCTGCTCTCGCAAATACATCACCTGGGGCTCCGTCTCGTTGCGTTCCTGTTGCAACTCAAAGACCCGCGCTTCCAAGTGATCTTTTTCCTGCTGCAACACTTCCCGCTCGTTCAAAAGACGGGTGTAGAGCTGGTTGAGAAAGTCCACCTCCATCACCACTTGGCTAAGCTGAGTGGCGTATTCCCCAACCAAAGCCAACTCCCGAGCGAGGTTTTGGGTTTCACTGGTGGCTTGATCGGTGAAAAACTGGGGAAGTTGGGTGGTTTCTCTGAGGCGTTGGGTAAATTGCTTGAAGCGGAAAGAAAAGTTGCTCGCCATTGCCGGTGCGGTAGCCTCGAAGATCAGGGGAATGCCGATGGTTGGATTTCACAGGGCTTGGATTGCTTCCAATCTAACATTGTGCTACAGCTTTTGCGGAAGCTTGCCTTGGGTGGGATCGGGGGGAGTTTCAGGGGCCGGCATGGCAACTTCCCCAGAGGGATCCCGCTTCTCGGATTCCGGCTGGGGGTTTTCTGTCGCTCTGTTTTTAACCTTGTCTTTTTGGTCTTTCGAGGTGCCTTCTGAATCCTGGCCGGAGATGCGGTGCAGCAGCCGTTGCAGGAGTGGGCTGCGGCGATTGCCGAGGACGGAGAAGCGGCTTTCGATCTCCTCGACGGGGACGGGATCCATTTGGGCCAGCTCCGGCTCGCTGAGGAGGAGTACCCGTATCGTTGCAATGGGGATCTGCAAGAATAGGTTGGATCCCCAAAATCCAAAGGCAGCTATGGCTAGGCCTGCCAGACGGGTGCCGTTGCCAGGGGTGAGCGGGGCAAAGAGGGGGGCAAAGTCGTAGAGGCGCTCACCGACTTCCAGCATCAGGATTGCCGCCAACAGCGTCAAGATCTTGTGTTCGGGGCTGAGGAAGGCGGCCAAGATGCGGCGCTGCTCGAGGGTGAGTTCTTCTGGGGGGACAGAGGCCACCCACACGCTAAAGATGTCAAACGGTTTGCGCCACTGCATAGCAAAGACCGGCCCAATGCCCACCACGGCCACCCAAGCCTGCTCCGCCCCCACCGGCAGGAGGGGATCCCCTGTGGCCAGCCCGATCAGGGTCAGCCCCACCCACAAGGGGAAGAGGAGGATGCCGGCGGCATGGATCCAGAGGAAAGGTTCCTGCCAATGGCTGCGCATGGGGAGATGCCAAAAGGGACAGGGGAGAGCAGGGCTAGGGGCGGGATTTGTCCACCACTTCCAATTCTGTGAGGCGGAAGGTGACTAATTTGTCCCAGTTGCCGCCTTCAAAGAGGACAGCGGCATGGTTGTCGGTAACCCGCTGTACCTGTCCCTCGAAGCAGTAGTAGGTGTCGTTGGGGTTGATGACCCGGACGGCAACGCCGGGGTGGATCGGGGGAAGGGCTTCGAGGAGGGTTGGGGTTGGAGTCGTGTTCACGTTTCAGCTATCCTCTTTTTTTGCAGAAGCTCTGCCTTACTATTATGGGGGAAAGCCCCTCTCTTGCCGAGTCTCCCCCTCGTTGACCTTCTCCCCACAGCGGTTCACCGAGGGTTGGGCAATGGGCTGAGGTGTGGCTTCCAGCCCGCTAACACGAAAGGGGCCTGCACTGCGACTTCGACGGTCAACCCAGCTCCCCCTCAAGGCCCCAGACCATGGCTACCGGCGCACAGTCTTCCCCCTCCCAAATCTGGCATGTGTTGGTGATCGATGATGAGCAGGGACGGCGGGCTGTGGCCCTCAGCGCTGCCACCTATTCCATCGGCAGGGATCCCAGCAATGCGATTGTCATCGATTCGGCGGCGGTTTCCCGGCAACACGCGCTGCTGCTGCGGCTACCCCAAAAAGATGGCCAGTATACCTACCGGCTGCTGGACGGCAATATCGAGGGCAAGCGCAGCACCAACGGCGTCTCGGTGAATGGGCAGAGATGTTTGAGCTGGGATCTCAAGGATGGGGATCAGATCCTGTTGGGGAATCAGGTGCGGATGCAGTACTGCATTCGCCAGTTGTCAGACGAAGATTTTCAGCGGTATCTCCAGTCTGTAAGCTTTCGCAGCGTGAAGGCGGAGGTGGTGGATCGGCGCTCCACAACCATGCAGCGGTTTGATCCGCCCTCGATGCAGGCAATTTTGCCCCAAGAGGAGACGACGGAGAAGATTGAAGGCGTGAGGCCCCGACGTCGCCATCCGCTGCGGCTGCTGTTGCAGACGCTCTGGGGGCGTTTGAGGGGGAAGCTGAGATAACTTAACCCTCGGGGATGCCCACCCGTTCTGAGTCTGGGAGCGATGACGCGGTCTCGTCGGCGCCGCCTTTGCGCTCTTGCTCTGACGCTTCTGCCTGCAAGTCCAGGAGGGAGGGGGGGGAGTTGGCTTCCTCGATCAATACTCCCCGCAGCCAGAGGGGAGCGACAAAGGTGGTGGCAATCACCATGACGATGATGCTGACATCGAGGGCATCGGAGAGAACCCCACTGGCGGCCCCCACACCGGCAAACACCAGGCCCACCTCACCCCGGGGAATCATGCCCACTCCGATGGCGTAGCGGTTGATGCCCGGCTTGCCAAAGGCCCCCAAGCCCGCTGCTAGCTTGCCCACAATGGCAACTCCGATCAAGAAGACGGCAATGATCAGCCCCTCTCGGTTGACGGGGAGGGTGGGGTTGAGTACGGCAAGGTTGGTTTTGGCCCCAACGCAGACGAAGAAGATGGGCACCAGTAGGTCGGAAATGGGCTTGATCTGTTCTTCCAGCTCTTGCCGTTTCTCGGTTTCGGCCAAGATTAAGCCAGCGGCAAAGGCGCCCAAAATCGCTTCTAGATGAATGATTTGCCCTACATAAGCCAGCAGAAAGGCCAGCACAAGGGCGGGCAGAAGGGGGTTACCTCGGGTCTTCAGGCTGTTGAGAAGGGCAACAAAGTAGGGGCTGAGAAGGCGCCCCAAAACAATGGAGCCGACCAAGAAGACGATGGCACTGAGGATGATGATGCCAATATCGGAAAGGTTGACTTCTCCGTTTTTGGCCAAGCCCGCCACCACGGCCAAGATGATGATGCCCAACACGTCATCCAAGACGGCGGCACCGATGATCACCTGTCCTTCTGGGGAGGTGAGTTTTTGCAGCTCGGCCAAGACGCGGGCGGTGATGCCGATGCTGGTTGCTGTGAGGGCAGCGCCGGCAAATATGGCGGGGATAACGGGCACATGAAACAGGTAGAGCAAGCCCAGGGTTCCGGCCAGGAAAGGCACAGCGACCCCGATGACGGCTACGGCTGCGGCTTGAGGGCCGACCCGCAACAGCTCGGCCAGATCCGACTCGAGGCCGATTTCAAACAAAAGGACGATCACCCCGATCTCGGAGAGGATGTCGATGATCTGGCTTTGGGAGGAAAACACCTGCACCAGGGATCCCTCGTCGAGTCCGGCAGTGGCTTGCAGAAATTGCATCAGTGCTGAGGATTGAGCCAAGGTGTGCAGCTCTTGGCCGGAAACTTGTCCTTCTGGGAAGACAAGCAACCCCAGAGCGGAGGCCCCTACCGCGACGCCCCCCAGCAATTCTCCCAGCACCGGCGGAAAGCCGAGGCGAACGGCGATTTCTCCGGCAATACGGCTGGCCAGATAGATGACCACCAGAGCCATCAGCACCGCCGCCAAGATCAGGGGTAAAAGATTGGCAGCCCCTTCCGGTTCAAGGGGGGCAGCGGCTTCAACAGCAAGCAACACTGAATCTAGGTTGTTCAACAGCAAGATCTCACCCTCAAATGATGAACAGCTTTTTGTCTCGGGCCGGCCCTGCTGGGAACGCTGCCGTTCCCATTCCTTTCGCCCTTCTGCTGGAAGACTGTTACAGAAGCTAACCTCCCTTGGGAACTGTTGGCAACGCCCAGGTAGGCACTCTTATACTCCAGATAATTGATACTTATCTGGAGTATTGTCTCCACAGACGTTCCCATGAGCAGGACGAAGCCCTTACCACTTCCTCTCCTGGAAAACCCCTCAGAACCGGCAATCCAGGACAAGCTGCTCCTCAGGAGGAAGCCTCGCCTTGGCCCGGTGCAGGATTGGATCCATCCAAATCGGACGGTGGCCCAGACAGATCCAGAGGATTAAACCGGTTCATGGCCGTCATCAGTCCCTCTTGCCAGCAGCACTCCACGGCCTCTACCGCCGTATTCAACACCCGCTCCAGCACCTCTTGTTCTGCAGGCGCAAATCCCCCCAACACATGCCCGACCACATCTTGGCTGCCCCTGGGTTTGCCCACCCCCAAACGCAGCCGCGGAAACCCTTCGCTCCCCAAGTGCTGAATGATGGACTTCATGCCGTTGTGCCCACCGGCAGAACCGGATCCCCGCAGGCGCAGACGACCCAGCGGCAGATCCATATCGTCGTACACCACCAGCACAGAGGCGAGATCTAACTTGTACCAATCCAGCACCGCCCGCACCGATTGGCCGGAACGGTTCATGTAGGTTTCCGGCTTGAGCAAGCGTCGCTTTCCTCCCAGGGCAAACCCTTCTCCGTAGCTACCTTGGAATCGCTTCTCCAAAACCAACGGGATCCCCCAGCGCTGCGCCAGCCGATCCACCACCATAAAGCCGCAATTGTGGCGGGTATTGGCGTATTGAGGGCCGGGATTGCCCAGGCCCACAACGAGCTGCAGGGAAATCTCATCGGTTCCCTTGGGCTTGACCTGGGTCACAACGTTTCTCGCCTCCTCGAGCTAAAGTAAGGCATCGCTGCTTTGAGTGGTGTTGGCGTGTTTTTGGGCTGCTGGTCGCCCCGAAGGTGTCAGATACCCAGCCGGACTGAGTCGGGACAGCGGTGAGGATCCCTGGGGGCAAATGGCTCGCCGCCCATGACTCTGCCATTGTTTATTGTCAACGCTCATTGTGAACGCTTCTGACCAACCCTGCTATGAGCCTGCCCACCCCCTTCGGTCTTCACCCCAGCACAACCGAATTCGATGCCTCGGATGCCCTGCGCCTCAGCCAGCGTCTGATTCAAGTGGGGATCGCCCTCTCCTCAGAAACGGATCTGCAGCGGCTGCTGGAGTTGATTGTTGCTCAAGCCCGAGAACTGACCCACTGTGATGGGGCCAGCCTTTTTGTCCGAGAGGGGGAGGAACTGCGCTTTTTCGTGGTCAACCGCCATGAGGAGCTGCGGGATCTGCGCCTGCCCCTCAGCCCTTCCAGCATTGTGGGCTATGTGGTGCTCACCGGGGAGAGCCTGAATCTGCCAGATGTCTACCACCTGCCCGCCGACCGGCCCTATGCCTTTAACCCACAGGTGGATCAGCAAACCGGCTATCGCACCCGCTCCTTGCTCACTGTGCCCATGCGGGATCCCTCAGGAAAGATCCTCGGCGCCCTACAACTGTTGAACCGCCTAAAGCCGGATCACCCCACCCCCCTAGCTCCTGACCAAGTGGCCGAGTGGAGCCAACCTTTTTCTGAGCTGGAAGTTAGCGTGGCAGAAGCCTTGGCCTCCCAGGCGGCGGTTGCCTATCAAAACGTCCAATTGCGGGAAGAGCTCAAATCTGCCCACTTCGAGACCATCTTCTGTCTGTCTGTGGCCGCAGAATACCGGGATCAAGATACCTCCTTTCACCTGAAGCGGATGAGCAACTACTCTCGCATCATCGCCAAGCACTTGGGCCTATCCAGCCATGAGCAAGAGCTGATCTTCTACGCCAGTCCCATGCACGATGTGGGCAAAATCGGGATCCCGGATGCCATCTTGCAAAAGCCGGGGCGCCTGACCCCAGAAGAACGGCAGATCATGAACCGTCACCCTGAGATTGGTTATGAGATCCTCAGCAAGTCCGACTCCGAGCTGATGAAAAAGAGCGCCATCATCGCTCTGACCCACCACGAGAAGTTCGACGGCAGTGGGTATCCGCGCGGCCTCAAAGGAGAAGGGATCCCTCTAGAAGGGCGGATTGTGGCCTTAGCCGATGTCTTCGACGCCTTGGCCAGCCGTCGCCCCTACAAAGAAGCCTGGGCTTTGAATGAGGTCTTTCAGTTTGTAGAAGACAACAGCGGCAGCCATTTCGACCCGCAAGTGGTGGCCGCCTTTAACCGAGGACGCAGCGAAATTCTGGAAATCTACCACCGCTATCAAGAAACCCGCTAAATCCAGCTCCAGATCAATCAGGGATCCAAGATACCAACCCAGAACATTCAGCTCCAAAGGGATCCGTCCCAGCAAACCGCAAAGAAGGGATCCCAGGCCATCCTTCCCGCACAATTCTGCAAAATCCTATGGGCAAAAGATGGGATCCCAGGGCAAACTGAAGGTGGTCGATTTTCTGCACAAATTACCCCATTGAAGGCCGATCTAGAGCCGACTTTTTGTGTTCCTCTACACATCAGTCTCCAACCCATCTGTACCCAACCTGTGCCGAGGATCCCTGTGATGGCTACCCTGACAAATCCACCCACTCCTACCCTATCGATCAACACCAAGCTGCGCGATTTGGCCTTGGTGGAGTTTCAGGTGAGCGAGTCCACCCCTTGTGAGAACGTGGTGCGCCGCCTAGAAGATGACAGCAGCCTTTCAGGAGTCATCGTGCTGGACGAGCGGTCACAGGTGCGGGGAATGTTGACCCGCCGCGCCATTCTGGAGTGGATGCTTAGCAAGCCCTACGGCCTGGATGTGTTTTTGAAGCGGCCCATCAGCTCCATGGTAGAGTTCCATAGCCGGGATTTTCTCTTGCTCCCCGGCGACTGCGATGTCATCCAAGCAGCCGACCGAGCTTTCCAACGGCCCGAAGAGACCATCTATGACCCCGTGGTGGTTCAACTGGGATCCCAGGACTACCGCCTTCTCGATGTGCCGGTGTTGTTGGTGGCCCAGGCCCAGGTGCATCTGGCCACCCAGCGCAAGCTACAGGAGCAGCAGGAAGAGATGAAAAGGATCTTGGCAGAGCTGGAGCAGGAAAAAAACCGCAGCCTCCAGTATGCCCGGGATCTGGAGCGACAAAAAGCCGAGATCCTCAACCAAAACCTGGCCTTAGACATGGAACGTCGCCGGGCCCAACAGCGCTCCGAGGAGTTGGCTCGCCTCAACGCCCGCATCATTGAAATCAGTTCTGTGCTCTCTGAGAGAGGCAAATCCACCTTTGCCGCCACCTTTGCTGGGGTAGAAGCGGTGCGCACCCTCTTCCAGGAAATTGCCGACAACAACCAGGAGCTATCCCGCGAACTCAAGGAGATCAACACCATCGTGGATTTGATCGTGGAGGTGGCAGGATACATTCGCCTGCTCTCTTTCAATGCGGCTGTAGAGGCCAACCGCAGCGGTGGTGCCGGTGGCTTTGGAGCCATTGCCCAGGAGATCCGCAAATTGGCCGGGCGAACCACTGA
>NZ_JANSHQ010000152.1:0-6501 GCF_047461715.1 Synechococcus sp. R8-2
GCCCAGGGCAGCTGCACCCAGCGGATCCCTTTCCCTTCCGCCAGACAACGCTTCAGGCCAGGCACATCAAAGGCATCGGCCCAGACCAAGGCTTCTGCTTCTGCCAGGGGCACAATTTCGCCGCCCCCCGCCAAAACAGCCTCTTTGAGCCAGGGGCGAAGATTGTCGGGTTCGACGGCAATGCGTTTGCCTTGGATGCCCATAGGAACCGTTGGATGAGGCTTTCCCCTTGCCAGGATACTGTCGGCAGAGCGAGAGATGGCATGCACGGGCAGCCGCAAAAACCGGTGATCGAGTGTTAAGGGATCCCAAAGGGAGCCTGGAGCACCCTTCTGGGATCGCTAGGGTGGAAGCCGGAGCTGTTGTGTTGGTTAAATCTCCAGTAGGTGGCATTCCCCGATGACCCTTTCCGAACTGCTGATCTTGGTGACGCTGCTCTTTCCAGGGATCCTGTTGTCGCTCATTGTGATGGGAACCTTTGCCGCAGGGGGATAATCATCTCCCAATGACAATGGTGAAGCCCTAAAGACGTGAAGACATGTCCAAAACCAAGCTGAGCGCCTGGGTCATGGGCTGGGGGTTAGCCTGCACTGCTGCTCTCTTTTTGCCCAGCGTGGCTGCTCAAGCTCAGGTGACCCTCGGTGTGCAGCCGGTGCGGGTGGTGCAAGGGATCCCTTTGTACCAGAAGGAGGTTTGGGTTGGAGACAATCGGATCCCCGTTTCTATCGTGGTCATTTCTCTCGCAGCGGGCCAACTGCGGCCTATCTGGGCTGCACCTGCGGGGCTGGTGGGTCTGGGGGAGCTGTCTTCCTTTGGCCCCGAACAGGGAGCAGTAGCCGCCATTAACGGTGGGTTTTTCAACCGCAACACCCGTCAGCCGCTGGGGGCAATTCGTCGGGATGGCCGTTGGATCTCCAGCCCCATTTTGGGTCGTGGGGTCATCGCCTGGTCGGATGGGACGGCAGGGCAAGAAGGGGGATCCGTGCGCTTTGCCCGTTTGCGGATGCAAGCAGAGCTGCGCAATGCCATTGGGGATCAAATCCCAGTGGTGGGCATCAATACAGGCTATATCCTGCCCGGCATCTCCCAGTTCACCCCCGACTGGGGATCCACCTACACCACCCAAACGGACGACGAAATGCTCGTGATGGTGCGGGAGGATCGGGTGCAAGAGATTCTGATGGCTGGCCTGGCCGGCAGTTTAACGGTACAGATTCCCAGTGAGGGGTATGTATTGGCAGGGCGGGGGCTAGAAGGTGCCCTAGAAGCCCGCAAGCTGGTTCCTGGGGATCGCCTCAGCTTTTATCTGCGCTTGGATCCGCCTGAGCTGGAAGCCTATCCTCACCTCTTGGGCGCAGGGCCGCTCTTGCTCTTAGATGGGCAGGTGGTTTTGGATGCCCGATTGGAGGCATTTCAACCCCTCTTTCGCAGGCAGCGAGCCGCCCGCAGTGCCATCGGCCAACTGGACAGCGGACATTTGCTGCTGGTGACCGCCGGCAATGCCCAGGAAAGCCAAGGGCTTACCCTGCTGGAGATGGCGCAGTTGATGCAGCAATTGGGCTGTCGCCATGCCTTGAACTTGGATGGGGGCAATGCTTCCACCTTGGTGCTGGGGGGAGAAGCCGTCAATTGGGAACACCGACACCCAGAAGCCAGCCCACTCAACAGCGAGACGGATCCCAGTCCATCCCGGCGGCGTACACCCCGAGTTCACAATGGCCTAGGGTTTTTCCCAAGCCCAAGTCGGTGACAGAAAACTTTTGTGCCGGCGGGATGGAGTCTTTTCCCTTTGATCCAGGGATCGAGGGTGGGATCCCCGGACTTCCCGGCTGCTTGGATGAGGGATCAGGTATTCTCCAGGATTGGATCTACCTTCTCAAGAAAAAGATCTCTCCCCCCGCCAGAGGAAGGACTCGGCTTTGATTGCGCAATGGGATCCCGGCAATCTCAGCACCCAAAGCCCCAGAGCTTTTTCAGGTCAATTTTAAGTGGGATCCAAACTGAACGCCCAATGCTCATTTCTCATAACAGAAATAGAGATTAAATTAAGTAGAAAACATCGGCCTTGAGACCGGTAAGAAAAATGATCAAAGAGGCGATCTCTTGAAGAAGACGACCTCAGAGTATAAAAGGCACGCAATTCTTTACGCTTCTGCTAAATCAGATGCTGGTTTTCAAAAAAGTATTGTCAATAATCCATTTTTTGACGAAGATGATTGACGAATTTATATTTCTTCACTCTCGAGGTTAGAAATTAACTCCTTGGACTTTTGGTTACAATTCTCTCTACTACGAATGTTCGCTAATGTGTAGGCCTACCCGGCTCCCGACCAAATGTATAGTTATTTTAAAAATGACTATCTCTCCTGGTGGACAAGGCTTTTGGGGTAGGTTGACCCTTGCTCCTCTCTCGTGGGTGGGCTGCTGGTACTGGCATTCCTGTTTGTGAGAGTTAATCTTATTTGGAAGAAATTGATCTTTTTCTCAAATTTTTATAGAGCACCTCTATACTCAAGTAAGGTAGCCCTGCACACAAGCTTTTGTGCTGGGCCTGAAATTTTATTAAGATCCTCTGTCAAAGCTTTTCTTTTCAGGTATTGCCTCTCGTGCCGAAAAGCTAGGATGGGCAAGGATTGTATTTTCTATTACTCTATTGGGGATGATTTGTATGCCAGCTAGAAGCAGAACCGACTCATTGACGGATACGCACAGGTGGTGTTTCATGGAATCCATAGCCGACGCTCTCCACCACTTGTAGGCCCTATAACCTAGGGCCGTGTTCTCTAGCCTGCTCGCGAGATAGAACGTGGTTTGCACTGCTTCTCCAAATCCTATGCCTTCCTCCAAGGATGCCGCTCCTGTAGCCCGCGCCAAACAGCCTGCGGCTCAAGCCAGCCCTGCTGCCGGCGAGCTTTTCCTTCAGCAGAATGGATCCCTCTCCGCCCAGTTGGTTCCCCAGGGATCCCTGCAGCTTTACACCCACCCCAGCCGAGGCATGTTTACGCCTGTCATGGCCCAGGCGCTGCGCTTGGCCGGCCAGGGAACGCGGGTGCTGATCGTGCAATTTCTCAAGGGTGGGATCAACCAGGGGCCCGCAAATCGTCTCTCCTTGGGCAGATCCTTAGAGTGGGTTCGCTGTCGCCTGCACCGGTGCATCGATACACCTCACCTAGAGCCTGAGGAGCGGGTGGCGTTGGATGAGCTGTGGCAATTCACCCAGGAGGCTGTCAGGAGTGGCCGCTACGACTTGGTGGTGTTGGATGAGCTGAGCTTGGCTGTGAAGTTGGGCCTGATCTCAGAAGCTGAAGTGCTGAGCTTAATCGACCAGCGCCCCATCTCCATGGACATGGTGATCACCGGGCCGGAGATGCCGGATTCGTTTCTGGAGCGGGCGGACTTGATCACGCAGCTGCGCCTACGTGGCATCCCAGGCCCAGGGCTCCGCACTGCCGATGGGAATGTTGCCTGTTCTCTGGATCCCCCTCAAGTCAGCGGCACAGGTGCTATGCCTACAGCAGCCCATGTTGCTCCGCACCGCTAGCGCAAACAGTTTCCGCTCCGAAAGACCTAGGCAACACGGGTCGCGTCAGGGGGGCGGAGTCCCAATAAGACTGGAGCTTGTCCACCAGATGTGCCCTCACTCTCCAGGAAGCCGGCTGTAGCCATGTTGAAAAACGACCGCTGGATCTGTGAGCAAGCGCGGCGAGGGATGATCGAGCCGTTCTGCCCTGAGCTGGTGCGCGCTGTTGAGTCTCGGCCTGTTTTGAGTTACGGGCTGTCCTCCTATGGCTACGACATCCGCCTGTCGCCGGTGGAGTTCAAGATCTTTCGCCATGTGCCCGGCACGGTGGTGGATCCCAAGCGGTTTAACCCCAAGAATCTGGAAGCGGTGGAGCTGCACCACGACGAGATGGGGGATTACTTTATCATCCCGGCCCACTCCTATGGGTTGGGGGTGTCTTTGGAGCGGCTGCAAGTTCCGGATAACATTACCGTGATCTGCATTGGCAAATCTTCCTATGCCAGGGTGGGCCTGATTGCCAACCTGACGCCCGCTGAGGCGGGATGGCGGGGTTATCTCACCCTGGAGTTTTCCAACGCCTCCAGCGCCGACTGCCGTGTGTACGCCAACGAAGGGGTGGTCCAGCTTCTGTTTCTGGAAGGGGATCCCTGCCAAGTGACCTACGCCGACCGCGCCGGCAAGTATCAGGATCAGCCGCAGCAGGTGGTGGTGGCCAAGGTTTAGCTGCTTCCCTCAAAAGGGAGAGGGTTGGCGGGATCCGGTTGGCTATGCTGGATCCACGTAGAACCCCATCTTGATTCATCTCCATGCCTGACTCTTTTTCGCCTGCTGCCGCTCCCCCCGGTGAGGCTGAGCCTTTGGGCGATAGGGAGCCCAATCCGGATCTGCTCACAGCTTCCTACGACTACACCCTCCCTCCAGATCGGATTGCGCAAACGCCGGTGGAGCCCAGGGATCAGGCGCGGATGCTGGTGGTGTACCCGGATAGGCACGAGCATCGCCGCTTCTGCCATCTGCCTGACTACCTGCAGGAAGGGGATCTGCTGGTTCTCAACGATACCAAGGTGATCCCGGCCCGCCTGTTCGGGGCTAAGGAACCCTCCGGGGCGCGGGTCGAAGTGTTGCTGCTGGAGCCTTGCCTGGAAGGGATCCCTGCCGCCGCCCAACCTCTGCCGGATCAGGCGTGGAGCTGGCGGGTTTTGGTCAGGCCGGGCAAACGGGTGAAGGTGGGGGATCGGATTGGTTTTTGGAGCAAGCAGGGATCCCCCTCTGGGCTGAGGGCCACTGTTCTGGCTTTGGACCCGGAAACCGGCGGGCGAGTGGTGCAGTTTGAGTGGGAGGGGGCACAGCCTTTTGAGGAAATCCTGGAACAGGTGGGCCGGATCCCGCTTCCTCCCTACATCAAGGCTTCCGGACAGGTTCGCCCTCAAGACTACCAAACCCTCTGGGCGAAACACCCCGGATCGGTGGCTGCTCCCACGGCAGGGCTGCATTTTACCCAGGAGCTGCTGGAGCGGCTGGCCCAAAAAGGGATCCAAACCGCCTACATCACCCTGAACATCGGCCTGGGTACCTTCCGACCGGTGGAGGCGGAGCGGGTAACCGAGCATCGTCTCCACAGCGAGTGGCTCAAGGTGCCGGCAACAACGGTAGCAGCCATCCAAAAAGCCCAAGCCCGTGGGGGGCGGGTGATCGCGGTGGGAACAACCGTGGTGCGCTCTTTGGAAACCGCGGCAGCCTCTGGCACCTTGCAGCCTTGGCAGGGGAAAAGCGATCTCTTCATCTACCCCGGCTACTCCTGGCGGGTGGTTCAGGGACTGGTCACCAATTTTCACCTGCCCCGCTCCAGCCTGATGATGCTGGTGGCTGCGCTGATCGGGCGGCAAAGGCTGCTGGCTCTCTACCGAGAGGCCATCGAGCAGGGATATCGCTTCTATTCCTTTGGGGATGGCATGCTCATCTTGCCCTAGGGCTGGGGCTGCTCTCCCTGGGATCCCTTGAAGGAACCGGCCTCCGCTTCTGCTTCAACTGGGGTCGAAGGACGGTCTTGGCCGCCGGCAAACCAATTCTGGATGCGATCCCATTCCACCTGATGGTAGCCGTCCACCGCCCAATTGGCCCGCCGCTGCAGCATGTGCAGAGGAAAGAAGGTGGCCAGAGCCAGCACCGGGATCCCTGCCGAACGGGCTGCCTGAATGCCGGAGTAGGTGGCTTCAATGCTCAAACACGCCTGGGCAGGCAATTCCATCCGCTGCAAAAGCAGGCGGTGCAAGTGTCCTGGGGAAAGCATTGGGCCTGCATCATCCCCCGTCACTCGGTAGGATCCCCCATCGGTCAACCGCGTCAGGGCCGGGCAGCATGGCTGGAAGCGCTCTAGAAAAGCGGCCACCTCGGCTGCCGATTGGCCGCACAGCAGGCCGACCTTCAGTTGCAGCCGCTCCAGCGTCTCCAAAGTTTCCGCCAAACCGGGAATGAGAGGCAATTCCCTCTGCCCCTGCAAAGCCTGTCGGTAGTATAGGGCCTTGCGTTTCAGCAGCTCTTCCAGTTGTTTGGGGCTGAGCACCCGCCCTTGATCCCCCCACAGAGCCGGCAGGCGCTCTCGATCCGGTCGGCCCAGGTATTGCAGCCGGTAAAGCTCCCGCTGCCCAGGGGATCCCGACTTCGGCCAGCACAGGTTCCAGGGGCGCAGGTTCTCTTCCACCAGCAGTTGGTTGATGGCCTGCAGGTGCAAGTTCTCGTCATCGGCCACCACCCCACTCCAGCTCAAGATCACCCCTTGCAGTCCCATAGGGGGGACATCACCCTCTGCTAACGACCGCAACCCAACTGCCGGATCCCTGCTTCAGATCACAGCAGATGGCTTGTCTATCCATTTTGGACGCGACGCTCGAACTCTTCGCGGGTGGCGTCCACCAATTGCACCGCCTCTGGATAGAGTTCAGGATGGTTTTGCTTCAGCCAACTGAGCACCCGCGCCA
>NZ_JANSHQ010000153.1:0-6102 GCF_047461715.1 Synechococcus sp. R8-2
TCAGAGGGTGGACTTGGGTTCGCTGTCATCGATGGCCACAACAAAAGACCCCGCCAAAATCTCTGCCTGCCGCTGCATCACCTTAGCTTTCAGTTCAGCCGGAACTTTGTCGGCAAAGGTTCCCCAGTCGGAGAGGCTGGATCCCCCATATTTCATCATGCTGTAGATCCCGTAGTCCTCTGCCTTAAACTCTCCGGCCTTCACCGCGGCAATGGCTCTGTCGATGGTGGGTTCCATGTGCCACAGGGCGCTGACCACCACCGTTTCCGGGTAGTCCGGCTGGGTATCGATCACATTGCCGATGGCCAAAACGCCCCTCTCTTTGGCGGCATCAGATACCCCAAACCGCTCTGCATAGAGGATATCTGCGCCGGCATCAATTTGGGCAAAAGCCGCCTCTTTGGCTTTGGGGGGATCAAACCAACTGCCGATAAAGGTGACCAAAAACTTCACCTCCGGCTGCAGTTCCCTCGCCCCTGCCATAAAAGCATTCATGAGGCGGTTCACTTCTGGAATGGGATAGCCCCCCACCATGCCGATGATTTTGGAGCGGGTCAGCCCCCCGGCCACCATTCCCGTCAAATAGGAAGGCTCGTGGATGTAGTTGTCAAACACGGCAAAATTGCTCAGGGCAGGATCCGGCTTGAGGCTGGATCCCATCAAAAAGCTGACCTTGGGATAGTCTTTGGCTACTTCCCGCGCTTCCCGCTCCACCCCGAAGACCTCACCCACCAGCAGTTGGACGCCGCTCTCGGCATACTGACGCAGCACCCGTGGGTAGTCGGTGTTGGAAACTGACTCTGACCAGGTGTAGTCAATATCCCCCCGCTTCTGGGCAGCCATCAAGGCTTTATGGATCCGGCTCACCCACTGCTGCTCAATGGGAACCGTATAAACCCCGGCCACCTTCAGCTTGGTTCCTTGAGCCACCGCGGCATCGCGAACCAACCAGCGGCTCCCCATCAGGCCAGCCACAAAAGCCCCAGAACGCAGGCAGAAGTCCCGCCGGGAGAGTTCTAAACGTGCCATAGTCGCTTCTGTTGAGGTTAGTTCGAGATCGGGTTACTGCTCGGCTTATCCTAAGGGGGAGATCCCTGAAAATATGTATCCTGAAATACAATTTTTTGAGAAGGAGCTTGTTTGTAATGGACAACGAAGTTTCGCTGACGGTTGGAATGGATGTAAGGGCCAAGTCCTCTCAAATCAGCTCTCGATAGATTATCCCTCTGACTACTTGGTTGATATCTTGCACAACCGGATGCTGTTGGGGACTACAGCCCTCTTTTATAAAGTGAGCAATAACCCAATCAACTGGTTTCCTAAATTCGGGCTTTGAGGTAATTTAAGACATCTTTATCTGATTTGGCCTATCATTCAGTCAACTGTAGTTGCTTCTTTCCATCCTAAGTTCAAACAAATAGCCACAACATATGGATCTCATTTTGCGCCGGGCCAACTTGCCGGATGGCCGCAAGGGAATCGATATCGGTATCCAGGGGGATCGCATTGTGGCTCTGGAAAGCAACTTACAAGCCACTGCCCCCCAAGAAATTGATGTCAGCAACCGCTTGGTGTCGCCCCCCTTCGTGGATGCCCACTTTCACATGGATGCCACCCTCACCTATGGGATCCCGCGCGTCAACCAGTCGGGCACCTTGCTAGAAGGGATTGCCCTCTGGGGGGAGTTGAAGCCGCTGTTGACCCCCGAGGCGGTGATGGAGCGGGCCTTGACCTATTGCGACTGGGCAGTGGCGCGTGGGATCCTGGCCATCCGCACCCATGTGGATGTGTGCGATCCCAACCTGTTGGCGGTGCGGGCGCTGCTGGAAGTCAAGCAAAAAGTGGCTCCCTACTTGGATTTGCAACTGGTGGCCTTTCCTCAGGATGGCTACTATCGCTCGCCAGGGGCGGTGCAGCTTCTGGAGAAGGCTCTGGATTTGGGGGTGGAGGTGGTGGGCGGAATCCCCCACTTCGAGCGGACGATGGCCGAAGGGACGGCTTCGGTGCGGGCCCTATGTGAAATTGCAGCAGCGCGGGGTCTGCGGGTGGATCTGCACTGCGACGAGACCGACGATCCGCTTTCGCGCCATGTGGAAACCTTGGCCTACGAAACGCTGCGGCTGGGCTTGCAGGGGCGGGTAGCCGGATCCCATCTAACTTCCATGCACTCGATGGACAACTACTACGTCAGCAAACTGATCCCCCTGATGGCCGAGGCAGAGCTGGGGGTGATCGCCAACCCGCTGGTCAATATGGTCATCCAAGGTCGCCACGATACCTACCCCAAGCGACGGGGGCTGACCCGGGTGCCCGAGCTGATGGCCGCAGGCTTGACGGTGGCCTTTGGTCATGACTGTGTGATGGATCCCTGGTACCCTTTGGGCAGCGGCAACATGCTGGAGGTGGCCCACATGGCCATCCACGCCGCCCACCTGACAGGCTATGAGCAGATGCGCCAGTGTTTCTTGGCGGTTACGGAGAATCCGGCCCGCATTCTGGGGTTGGAAGGCTACGGCCTAGAACCCGGTTGCTATGCCGATCTGGTGGTGCTCCAGGCCGCCGATGCCGTCGAAGCCATTCGCCTGAAACCGGCTTGCCTGTATGTCTTCCGCCGGGGCCGGCTGATCGCCCAAACCCCGCCTGTGGTTGCCCAGCTCCATTTGCCTGAGCGCCCCACCCAGGTGGAGTTCAGCCGCCAGCTTTGGACCTCATCGGCGCACGGTACCGCTGAAGCCGCTGGCCTTGAATTGCTCCAGGGTTAGGGGCAGGGGGCTGGTTATGGGCACCGAGATGCGAATTGAAAAAGGGCTCTCGCCGGGAGGAACTTCTGCAATGGCCCCCAGGCGGGTACGCTCCGGCAGAACCTCGTTGCCGTTGGCATCGTAAAGCCGACCGAAGACATCCGCGTTCAGCAGGGTATTTTTGGAGCGGTTGACCACTGTGCCTTCGACGAACAGGCACCTGGCCGGTATGGGGTTGCCGTTGCTGGTCACCAGGTTGGTGTATTCGGGGGTATCGGGACAGGGGGTGACGTGGAGATCCTTCAGTTGCAGGGGGATCGCCCCAAAGCCCATCAAGAGCACCGCCAATGCCACACAGCCAAAGCTCATGCAGACAAGACGCAGCTTTTGGGTTAGCCACTGCGCCGGCTTCCAAACTTGGCTCATCGTTTTTCCTCCAAGGCCCACCCTCTTTAGTCTAGGGGATCCCCGTCTCGTAGAACCTCTCCTCGGTTTGGATCCCATCCAGGCGCTGATCCCAAGGATCCTGAGGTAGAGGCTGCTCCAGTAGGCAGGCTTGGGGGACAATGCCCCACTTGGGCACACTGGGATCCGGCAAAGCGGCCAAAAAGCGGTCGTAATAGCCGCCGCCATAGCCCAAACGCCTTCCCCAACGATCGCAGGCCAGGGCAGGCACCAGGATCAAATCCGCCTTGCCAGGGTCGATAACTGTGCTGCCGGGAGAAGGCTCCAGCAAGCCCCAGCAGTTGGGGACAAGCTCAGCCGGCTGGTAGCGGTGCCACTGCATTTGCCGCCGCGGCAGACAACGGGGGATCCCCCACTGCTTCTCCGGGAAAAGGACAAACAGGGATCCCAAGTCCACCTCGGAGCCGAAGGCCACATAGGCCAGGATGGTTTTGGCGGCCAAAAGTTGGGGGCAAGAGGCCAAGTGAGCCACTACCTTTTGACTGATGAGGGATCTGTCCAACCTCTGCCGTAGCTGGCGAAAGTGCTGGCGCAGGCGAGCTTTTTCTAGGGCAGGATCTGCTGCCAGAGAACTGGGCCGCCAAGAAGAAGACAGTTCCGGGGAAGGGAGTTCCTGCACAAGCCCAATGCCGCTTGGATATTCGGTCTCTGCAAGATCTGAATCTACTGGATGGCCAGGAGCTCCACTTCAAAGTCCAGGGTGGCGTTGGGGGGGATCACGCCGCCGGCGCCGCGGCTGCCATAGGCCAACTCCGGCGGAATGCGCAAGTAGCGCTTGCCCCCCACTCGCATGGTGGCCAGCCCTTCCTCCCAACCGCGGATGACTTGGCCTACTCCGTAGGTGAAGATAAAAGACTGATTGCGCCTGTAGGAGCTATCGAAGATGGTGCCATCCTGTAGTTTGCCCACGTAGTTCACCACCACCGTTTGCCCCGGCTGAGGCGAAGGCCCACTGCCTTGAGTGATGTCGTAGTATTGCAATCCCGACTCGGTGGTGATGAAGTCCTTGGCTGGGGATTGCACGCTCACCACCGGATTGTCTTTGGCCCGCGACAGAGCCACGGCCGGCTGGCCGCCCCACACCCCGAGCCACAGCAAACACAGCACCAGCAGCAGCACCCGTTTCATCGTTGGCATCCCCCCGCCGCCGACTTTTGGCTTTCTTTTAACAATCTTAGGGGATCCCGTCAGCCTTTCAGTTCGGCAAATTCGATAATCTGACCCTGGTGATCCCGCACCCAAAAGACGAAGGGCTTCTCGGAGCGAATGCTGTTGCGGATCCCTTGTTTGTTGATTCGCTTCAGAAGGGCCTTAAGGGACTCCCGCTCATAGCTGACATGGCGATAGCGAACGCCGCTGCTGCGGCCCGCTGCCGGTACAGTCCCGTAAGCAGAAGCAGATGAGGAGCTAGGCCTAGAGGCGTTGCCGTAGGAACCGGACCCCGCATAGGGATCTGTAGAGCCAGGGATCACGTGCAATTGAACATTGTCGGAGAGTTGGTACCAAAGTCCGGGGGTATCCAATTGGGTGGGCCCAGAGGTGGGACGGGCTTTGGCATCGAAGCGGGGACTGAGGCCAATATCCCCTGGAAAGTAAGCGGATCCTAGGCTGTAGCCGACCATGCTTTGCTCGTAGCCGTAGTAGTACTGCAGGGGCAGCTCCGCTTCCGGCAGTTTCAACACCTTCTCATAAAACCCTCTGGCCTGCTCCAAGTCCGGCACGATGATGGTGTGGACACGGGGAGCGCCACTTAAAAATGTCCACATGGCCCCCCCATAGGCCGATAGCAGCAAAAACATCAGCCCCTTCGTGGAGAGCAAAACCTCCAGGGGGATTAGGGGCAGCATCAGTCCAGGTGGGATGACCATCGGCACTTGTCCCTTCGCGGGTGGCTCTATGTCCAGTATAGGATCCGGGGAGAATCCTGGCCTTGGCCCACCTCGATGAAGCTCGCTCTGTTTGCCCCCAGCCCGCGCGCCCGCCGGTTGGCCAACTCTCTGATCCCGCTCTTGGGCAAGGAGGTGAGCTGCTGGAGCAAAGCTGACCCGCAGGGGCTGCCCTCCCCCTGGCAGGCTTACGGGGATCCCAAGGATCCCACAGCGCCAGGCTCCCTAGCAGAAGCCGTTGCCCAAACCTGGCCCCAGGTGCAGGGCTGTCTCTTCATCTTGGCCGCAGGGTCGGTGGTGCGGCTCATTGCCCCCCTCTTGCAGGACAAGCAGCGGGATCCGGCGGTGGTGGTGGTGGACGAAGCCGGTCGCTGGGCTATTAGCCTGTGCGGGGGACATGTGGGGGGGGCCGATGCCCTGGCGCGGCAGGTGGCCGCTACCTTGGGAGCCCAGCCGGTTCTCACCTCTGCTTCCGAGGGGCTGGGGATCCCGCCTTTGGATTTGCTGGGGGATCCCTACGGCTGGCGGCGGGGCGCTGGAGATTGGAACGGGGTGGCAGCCGCCTTGACGCGGGGAGAGCCGGTGGCCGTTCACCAGACCTGCGGCACGCGGCTTTGGCGACAAGCTTGGCCGGCAGATCATCCCCTAGTGGCCTCCTCTCCTCCCCATCCCGTTGCCCAGATCTGGATTGGGGAATACCTCTCCCCTCCCACGGGGATCCCAACAGTGCACTGGCATCCGCGGGTGCTGTGGGTGGGGGTGGGCTGCGAGCGGGGCACCACCCGCGCTTGGCTAGAGGGATCCCTGCGCCGCCTGTTGCAGGCCCATGGGCTGGCTTTTGAGGCCATTGCCGGCCTGGCCACCCTAGAGCTCAAGCAAGACGAGCCGGGTCTTTTGGAGCTGGCCCAAGCCTATGGCTGGCCCATTGAGTTTTTCCCGGCAGAGGCTTTGGCTGGGATCCCAGTGCCCCACCCTTCGGAGGCCGTTCGGCAGGCGGTGGGCACTCCCTC
>NZ_JANSHQ010000154.1:0-4714 GCF_047461715.1 Synechococcus sp. R8-2
TCCGTCCCGCTAACGCGAACGGTTCACAGCGGCCCTGCTGGTTGGAGCTGCAAGAGTGGTTGCCCCAGATCGCGGAGCCCTTTGCTCAGGAGGCCCATAGCCGCCATCAGCGCTTCAGCCTTGGGATCCCTTCAGGACTGTCTGCCATTTTTACCCTGCCGGGAGTGCTAAAGTCGGTGCTGGCGGAATTGCTGAAAAATGCATGTAAATTCACCCCTGCTGGGCACCTGATCAGCCTTCAGGCCACCTGCCATTCCGACCACCTGGACATCCAAGTCCTCAACACCGGCGTAACCATTCCCCTGGAAGAGCAAAAGCGGGTATTTGAGAAGTTCTATCGGGTGCCCAGCGCGGATCCCTGGCGGCAAGGGGGGACAGGGTTGGGGTTGGCCCTTGTGCGGCAGCGGGTAAGCCTGTTGCAAGGAAGCATTCACCTCAACAGCGAGGCCAACCACACCTGCTTTACCTTGCGGCTGCCTCGGGTTCTCCCTGTCTTTGGCCAAGGCAAGCCAGCTCAGCCTAGGGTGTAGGCGTCGGGGTGGCCGGCTTTGGAGAGTTGGAAGCTTCCCCTTCCTGCAAAACTTCTTGCAAGCGGGCCCGAACCCGCTGGTTGAGAACAGGATTTTCGTTCGCCAAGGTCATCAATTCGCGGTATTGAAGCACCGTCAGCCCTTGCTCTTCAACAATGCGGCTGGCTTGGGTTTCTGTGCGCCGCATAATTTGCTCGTACTCCTCCTCGTTCTGGGTTTCCCGCAGTTGGGCGCTGGCTTCCCGAATCAGGGGATCCAACTCCAACAGAATCCGCACCAACTGTTCCACCTGGGCATCGGTGACTTGCTCTGGGGTCAGGGCTGGAGATGCCACAGGGCTGGGAGTTGCTGTGGCCGGAGCCCCCCCCGAAGTCGGAGAAGCAGTTGCAGCAGGGCCAGGCGACGGGGTTGCTCCCTGTGCCCAAACCGGCAGGGATCCCAAGCTGAGTCCCAGACCCATCAGCAACGCGAATTTCATCATGCCCAAAACTCCCCAAACCCAGACAAGATAGACCTAAGCCCTTGAGGTGCAGCCAAACCTGAAGCCAGACTAGCAAGATGCCTGAATTCCGTCTAATCGGTTCAACGCAGTCCTGAATGCCCATCAAGCTCATCCCAGCTTGCTGGCACCTGAGGCGGGATCCATCCAATCCCTACGGTACCAGAACTCCTCACTCCAGGGCTCCCAGGATGAACTCGCGAAAGGGCTGTGTGGACATGCTGGGGATCTGCAGTGGATCTCTTGTAGAAACAAGAAGTTGGTTGTACAGTCTTACATGCGCTGTTCAACGGTAGCCCGGCACCGGAGTGCCCCTTTCTCTCCTCGGTTGAGCAGCTCCAGACTTGCAGCATTGGCAATTGACTTAGCACTTCAGCCCAAAGGGGGTTGTCTTGAAGCTGAGCTTAGGTATATGTTCTGTTGAGTATCGTTTTTGTTAATGTTAGGCTAGGGGCCAGATTTGATGCGGATCTCCCACATCGGCATCTGACTTTCTTCGCAGGTGTCAGAGCCCGTGGATCCCCTATCAATATCAGCAGTCAACCTAGCAAACGCCCAATCGCCAGCTCTCTTTGCAGGCGATTGCTGGAGGATTTTTTGTTCGGAGAAAGGTTCCCGATTAGATTTTTTTGGGCGCGTCCATAAGTAACCCTTCAAGGGCTTTGAGGGCGACTGCTGTCTTTATTGCCTTTGTAAAAGATGATAACAAAAATGGGTAAAAGTTATTGCTTTTCTTAAGCAGCGCTGATATATTCTTTGCGGTTGCGGTTGTTCGGTCATCCTTCTACAGGAGGCTTACATTGGTTAGGAGAAGAAAGCGTAAGAGTCGCCGTCGTCTGGAAGGGCGCAAGATTTTAGATCACATTCCTCAATTTAATCTGGACAGTGGTGAGGAGAAGTCTGTAACTGCTGCTCGAAAATATATTCAGGAGAAGTCTATTCAGCCCCCCGCACTTATTTTGGTGCGACGAAATGAACATACAGTTGATCGGTTTTTCTGGGCGGAGAAGGGGTTGTTCGGCGCGCAATATGTCGAGGAGAACCACTTCCTTTTTCCCAGCCTGCGAGCTTTGTTAGCAGAGGTTGCGGCTGAAAAGCCAGAGAAAAAATCCTCGAAGACCCTTGCAACTGCCGCTCGCTAGCTTCTGGCCAGCTTTTCCTACAGCAGGAGCCCAGGAAACAGCCCCCCTACCCTGGGGGGTTTGTTGCAGCCGCTCTCAGAAAATCAAGAAAATCAAAAGAACTGACCCTATTTAGGGGATCCCTCCCCACGGGTTGAGCTCCTGCTGCCTCACTCGCCATACTCGACCTGCTGGCGGCAGCGAGGGAGCCACGCGCTACCCTACAAGGGATCCCGTCGGGAGATGCCGGATGAGCCGACTGCCTCAGACCACTGCCCACATCCAAATTACCCGCCGCTCTTGGCAAGAGGGTGCCATTGAGGGGGAAGTCAATGCCAATGGTTGGGTTTGGCGCTTTTGCTGGCGCTTTCGGGCCGGGGAACTCAGAGTGGAGCCTTCTGTGGGGCGGGCTTTGATTTGCGAGCCCTTGAGCCGCTTTCTGGAAAAATCCGACTATCTGCTGGAACCGGGCAGCAACTACTCGTTTGTGATTCGCAGCAGCTTGTGAACTCTCAATCTGAGCAGATCTGAGCAGAGCTTTTGCCCAGCACCAAAGACCGGGGCTGAGCAATGGAAGGCACCTGCTACGGTGACCCAGAAACCAGGTCTCAAGCCCCGTGGGCGAAGAGTGCCTCCCCTCTCACTCCTGTCGCGCCCAAGCTGTTCGCACTTGAAAGAATCCTCGCCCTCTAGGCAGGGGGGTAGTCAATAAAGCTGCAGCAGCCTTTGGTCTTCGGCGGGGGAGGAGGCACATCCAGAGCTGGGTTGCACTCAAAGAAGCCCAGGGGCTTGAGCATAAAGCCGATGTAGCTAACCGGCATCACTGGCCAGTCCTCGGTGCGGGGGAAGTGATTGCAGCCAAAGCTATACCAGAGCACCAGGCGGGTGTTTTCCAGGGATCGGTTCGCTTGCGTCCATTTCACCAGCCCTTCGCCACCGGGATGTTGGTTGGGGTAGTCCCCTGCTGGGAACTTCTCGCCGGGATGGTAGGGCGTGGCCCAGAGGTGGTGGGCCAGGTATCCTGCCCGTCGGTGCAGCCAAGAGTTGGGGTGGGCCAAAAGCTGGACATTGTCCCCCGGCATCAGTTTGTAGGCCACCGGCTGTCCCAGGCGGTTGTGGCGATTGGGGTTGACAATCTTCCAATAGCGGCCCCGCAAGGGATCCACCGTTTGCTTAGCCTCCTGCTCGGTTTTGAGCAGGGTGGAGCGGGCGCGAAAGGCGTTGCCGTGAGGGTTATCCGGCCCCAGAGGCAGAGGTTCTGCATGCACTTCATAGAGGGAGTTGCACGGCCCATCCACCGCCATATCGAGGCGGACAGTGAAAAAGTGCTGGTGGTTGAGGCCAGACAATTGGGGTGCCACCAAGACGCCAAACTCCGGCTCTTCCCCCGGCAACGTGGCGCAAGTGTTGATGATGCCGGTGAGCTTGGCTTCAAACTCCAGCGTGCCGTCTTGGTAGAAATACCAGAAAAAGCCGTAGTCGTAGTTGCCAATGGTGGTGAAAAAGGAAAGCACCAACCGCCGCGAGCGCCGCACCTGCGCCCGTTCCGTGCGCCAGTCGGTGTGCTTCCAGAGCACCCCAAAGTCCTCCTCGTGCATACAGACGGCATTTTTCAAAAGCATGGGCTCGCCGCTGTTGGTGGGCAACCAGGCATCGAAGTAGTAGATCTCTCCCAAGCAGTCGCAGCCCAGCCGCAGGGAGTTGGCCTGCATGCCGATGCCGTATTCCCCCACATCGAAGGCATTTTTGCGGAAGTGGGGATCCCGCGGATCCCCGTAGGGTACCACCATCTCTGCTACCGAAGCCCGATAGAGAATGGGGCGAAGGCGGCCTTGATCCTCGTAGCTCACCTGGTGGAGGACGAGCCCCTCTCGCGGGTTAAAGCTGATGCGCAGATCCCACTTCTGCCAGCGGATGTGGTGGCCGTCCACCTGGAAGCTCACCCCTTGGGGCTGAGTGATTTCTAGCGGCTTCAAGTCTTGGCGAAAATCTTTGAAAAACAGCTCGTCGAAGTTACCGGACTCCGGCGGCAAGGGCCACAGACCCCGATCCTCCACCTTGACGACTTGCATGCGGTTGAGGTCAATCCAGGGGTAGAGCCCCTCGATGGGGCGGGCATAGCCGTTGTCGCAAGGGGAAGTACGTAGGAAACAAAAGCCTCGCACCAGCCGCCGCCCTTCTTCTTCCGGGATCCCGAAGTAGCCCACCGTCCAGTAGTCCACCATCACCAAATCCACATCGGCAATCCCCCGCCGCTGCAGAGCCGCCAAAAATTGGGGATCCTCCTTGAGCAGGCGGTCGCAGGCGTACACCTCATCGTCGAGCAGAGGGGGCTGCACGCCCGGAACGAGCTGCCAAGAGCGCACCTGCTGTGTTGACAGAGAGACCACGGCTTCGTAGGTGTTGCCACTGGCCGGATCCAACAGCACCACGAAAGCCTGCCGATCCCACGGCTGCCCCGGCTGCCACGCTTCCATCCAAGGCCGCTCCGGCTCGTGTAGCTGGATGGTTACAAAGCGCCCCTGAGAACTGAGGGGCCGTTGCCGGCGCAGGATCTGCACCAC
>NZ_JANSHQ010000155.1:0-3723 GCF_047461715.1 Synechococcus sp. R8-2
GAAAAAACCTGCCCGTAGCACTGGTTATGGTGATTTCAAATTACACTGAAGCAGCTTGTAGATTCCAGACCTCTTTCTCCTTTGGAGAGGGGCCGGGGATGAACGAGTGATGAGGGGACTGCGGTGTTGTGGAAACTAAGCCGAAAACTAGTTCCATTACTGCTTCAACGGACGGGAAGCCTGGGGATCTTCTCCTCAGAGCAGAAATCAGGGCGCCAGGTTCGTTTTCTGCGCCGCTTCCGCTTTACCCGTATTGGGGGGCGGTTTGTCGGGATCGCCCTGTTGGTAAGTATTGCTGCTTTCAACACCGGCAACAATCCCCTGTATTTGTTGCTGGGAATGCTGCTCAGCCTTATTCTCATCAGTGGTACCCTCTCTGATCTTACCCTCAAAGATCTGGAGGTCAGCCGGCAGTTGCCTAGCCGCATTTTCGCTGGCCAGCCTGTCTTAGTGGGTCTCACGCTGGTCAATCGCAAACGGCGCCTGCCCAGCTTCTCGTTGCAGGTGAGCGAACGCATTGAGGGGCTGAGGCGGGAAGATTGGCCTTCCAGCTATGTTTTGCGGGTGGATCCCGGTGCCAAGGTGGACACTTTTTATCAGCATACTTTTTCAAAGCGGGGAGTCTGGCAGTTGCAAGGTTTTGAAGTTGCCACCAGTTTTCCATTTGAACTCTTCCGCAAGGCGGTAGAGATTAGGGATCCCCAAACGGTGATCGTGTTTCCGCGGCTCGCCCCGGTTCAAGGATTGGCGCTGTGGGATCAGCTCAGCAGCGGCAACCAATTGCGCCCCCAGCCTGGTCGAGAGGGAGACTACCTGAGCTTACGGCCCTACCGACCCCACGACGATGTGCGTTCTGTCCACTGGAAGATCTCGGCCAAACGGGACCAACTGATCGTGCGGGAGTTGGAGCGTCCACGAGCCCAGGCCATCACCCTCTGTTTTGAAAACCGCTGGCAGCCCCAGAAAGAGAGGCCCGAGATCCATCGAGACAAGTTGGAGCGAGCTGTAGAGCGCTGTGCCGGGATCCTCTTCTACTTGATGCGAGAAGGTTACCCGGTAGCACTTGTTACGTTACAAGAGCGGACTCCTTTTGGGTCAGACCTGGCCCATCAAGATCACCTGCTGACCGTGTTGGCACGACTTACTTTTGTCGGGGATCCCCAGCTCAGCCCTCCACTGGAAAGAGAACCTGATCCCTCTGTCAAGTTTGACCTCACCCCTCAAGATCGCTGTGTGCTGCTGGCCCATCCCGACCAGGATGGAAAATCTGCCCCGGCCCATCTCATCCACACGGGATCGCTGTTGCAATTTATCCCAATTGAGTGAGCTTCAGGCCCATTTTGATAGCAGGATCCATCTGAGATTGTTTGGAAAGCTTGGGCGCAGATCCTTGCAAAGCTTTAGGTTAAACTGCTGAAGAAGTGGTGGTTCACTGCTCCAACTTTTGTCGCAATTCTGGAATGGCCCGCCGCATTTGTCGATAGCCCTCCTGAATAATCGGATCTGCTTGATGAAAATCGAAGATCCCATACTGGCTCAGCTTGGGTTGTAAGAGCAAATCCGGCGGATGTTCGGCTAAAACACTGCGGGTAACGATTTGCTCCATCACGTTCAACGTCTTGCCAATAACGTCGAAAATATTGGGACCAGAGGGCTCATCTGGAAACCATTGGCTAATTTTTTCTTGGATCCCTTGTTGTAGGGATTGATAGCGTTTGCGAATGCGGGTGATGAAGTTGGTTTCTTCTTCGATCACTTCTCCTTCAGCATTCAAGCGCTGTCGCCGTTGAAGGGTTTCTTCCACCTCTGTTTCTTCCAGTTGCGACTCCACATCCGCGGGATCCACATGGTTGAGATTGACCGCGATGACAACATCGGCCCCCATCTCCCGCACCACTCGCACCGGCACCGGATTGACAATGCCTCCATCTCCGAGATAGCGCCCTTCGTGGTGAAAGGGAGTGAAAATTCCTGGGATAGAGATGCTGGCCCGCACGGCATCTGCCATTTTACCCGAACGCAACAGCACCTCCTGGCCTGTGATCAAGTCGGTAGCCACACAGCAAAAGGGGATCCCGGCCTCTTCAATACACAGCTCTTGCAAATGTTCTGTCAGCAGCTCATAAATTTTGTTGCCATCCAGCAGGCCACAGGTGGGAAAGACCACATCAAACAAAGACAAAATCATCTTCCAGTTAAGATCTCGCACAAAGTCTTCCAGCTCATCCAGTTCTCCTGCTGCATAAATGGCTCCCACAAAAGCGCCAATGCTCGTCCCGGCAATATAATCAATGGGGATCCCGGCCTGCTCTAGAGCCCGAATTACGCCAATATGAGCCCATCCCCTGGCTCCGCCGCTGCCCAGTGCCAATCCCAGTTTTTTGCCCATGATTGCTCCCTCAAAAAGAGACCCAAAAGACCTCAAGAATCCTAAACCTTGCTCCCTCTAACAATTAGGTACCTGCCCTTTCCCGCAGATCGGAAGGCAGATAACTGCGTTCCCCTAAGATTTCCAGAAGGGGGCCATAGCGGTCGAACTTGACCACGCTGACCGAGGCGGCCAAAACCTCAATGCGATCCCGGTAGCGACCCAGGTCAATGCCCAGCAGGCTGCAGAGAATGACCCGAATGGTGGCCTTGTGGGAGACGATCAAGACGTGGCCGCCTGTCCATTTTTCCTGGATCTCGGCCACAACCGGCATGGCCCGATTGGCAATTTGCACGGCGGTTTCGCCCCCCGGAGGGGCGTTCCAGGCCGGCTCGGTCATCCAGCGCCAATAGGCTTCTGGGTAGGCTTCTTGCGCCTCAGCGTGGGTTTTGCCCTCCCACTCGCCGTAGTGAATTTCTCTTAGGCCCTCTCGAATCTGCATCTGCAAGCCAACTTTCTCGGCCAGGGGGCTTAGGGTAGCCAAGGCGCGCCGCATTGGGCTGACGTAGAGAGCTTGCCAAGGGATCCCAGCATAGGCTGCGGCAAAGGCTTCTGCCATTTGTTTGCCTTCGGGGGTGAGGTCGGGATCGAGAGCGCCGCAAAAGCTGCCGGAACGGCTGTAGGGGGTTTCTCCGTGTCTAAGGAGGTAAAGTCTCAGGCTCATGGGAAATATGCTTATGGGAGCGAACTTTGCCACTCTAGCTGCCCAACTTTAAGCTCTCCTTATCCCCCCTCGGGGCGGTGGTTGGTGGTGGGGATGTAGATGCGGCTGCCCGCCCACTGCAATTTTTCCCGCAGAGTGCGAAAGTAGGAGAGATCTTTTTCCAGGATCATCAGCTTGGCCGGTGTAGGCGCTTGCTGAATGTGAACCCACTGGCCGGGATTCACCGACTGAGCCAACACGCCATCTGTCCACAGGCGGGTCAACCCTTCGGGATCGGCAAGAGGCCAAATGTCCACCCTGGCTGTGCCGCTGATGACAATAGGACGGCTAGACAAACTCAGGGGACAAATAGGGGTGATGATGATGGCATCGAGGGTGGGCTCGAGGATGGGGCCATTGGCTGCCAGAGTGTAAGAGGTGGATCCCGTCGGTGTGGCCACCAGCACGCCATCCCCGTGGTACTGATCCAAAATCTCTCCGTTGACCTCGATCTCCATGATCGCGGCAGGCAGCCGTTCTCGGTTGATTGGCTTCAGGCAGATCTCATTGAGGGCATAGTAGACTTCGCTGGCCGGACGGCCTTGCGACTTTCCCCCTCCACGGGCGGCCAAGGGATCCCCTTGCCCCAACT
>NZ_JANSHQ010000156.1:0-4477 GCF_047461715.1 Synechococcus sp. R8-2
ATGAGTGTGGGAGTATGTCACGTACCTTTAAGGCTGAGCGCAGAGGGATCCCATGGCGATCATCGTCCTGAAAGCCTGGTATTTGGATTCGGTGTTGTCTGCTTCTCAAGTCCAACAGAGGGCCCCCGACCTGCGCCTAAGCCGTACCGGCCTCTTGAAAACGGCGATGCGGGCCGACTTTCTCGACGATGTGGAGCAGGTGAAGGCTTCCGTATGGTGGCAGCGCTACCTGGAAGGAGAGCTGGTGGAGTTTTACATCGAAGGCAGCGGCGCCTACAGCATCTCCAACCTCGATTTGATCAGCCGTGAGATCTACTTTAATAAGCGGGCCACCCTGAACATGACCGAGCCGGTCATCTACTTCTGCGGCCAATCGGATTACCCCGACTCCAGCGCCACTCTGCACCGGGCATTGCAAGCCGTGGTAGAGACCCTCAATCGCAACCACAGACCGGTCGTGCCCCTGCAGCTGCAGGGATCCCTTCCCGCTGAGGCTGAGACCCCGCTCATCGACGCGGCCTTGATTCGCAAGCTTAAGCACGCGCTGCTGGTGGTGGCCGATGTGACTCCTGTGCAGGTGAATGGCCGGGGGCGTCCCCTACCCAGCCCTCAGGTCTGTCTGGAGTTGGGCTATGCCCTGCAATCGAAGCGCCCCGAACAATTGCTGCTGGTACAACTCCCCCGCGACGGCATCGAGGGATCCTTTCCCTTTGAGGTAGAGGGCAGCAGTTTTTTGAAAATCGCCGATCCCCAGCATCTGTCCGATCAATTGGGAGCCGAGATCGCCCGGCAGTTGCAGCGCAACCGGGTTATCTCCCTCTAGCCAGCAGCACCTATCCAACCTCCCCTCGCAGCCGTTAGACTCTTGGAGATGGTCACTCCTGGTCATGGGGGATCTGGCTCCCCGAAACCCAAACAGCCTCCATCGTCGCTACCTTTTCTCCCCTTGTGAACCATGACCCTGGCTAACGCAAATCCTTTGGTTTCGCCGGATCGCTCTGCGGCAGGTTGGCAGAGAGGTCTGAACAGCATAATGTTCCTGCTGCTGTTGGGGGTTCCCCTATCTTGGGTGGGGCACTTCCGGGGCTGGGATCCCAACCTGGTTTTCCTCTGTGCGGCTTTGGCGGTGGTGGCCTTGGCGAAGTTTATGGGTCAGGCCACGGAAGAGATCGCGGCCTTGACAGGGCCGACAGTCGGGGGGCTGATCAACGCCACCTTTGGCAATGCAGCGGAGTTGATCATCGGCTTGGTGGCACTGCGGGCGGGGCTGGTGGATGTGGTAAAAGCCTCCATCACCGGCGCGATCATCAGTAACCTGCTCCTGGTGGCCGGCTTGGCCATGTTTTTGGGCGGGATCAAGTTTCGGGAGCAGAGCTTTCGACCCGAGGTGGCCCGCATGAATGCCTCGGTGATGAACCTGGCGGTGGTGGCCTTGATCTTGCCCAGCGTGGTCACCTATGCCGATGCCAACTTGGGGGAGATCTCCATCCAAGAGCTATCCACGGCGGTAGCCCTGGTGCTGATCGGGGTTTACGGTCTTACTTTGCTGTTTTCCCTCAAAACCCACAGCTACCTCTACACCCTTCACGAAGCGGAAGCCGCAGAAGATGAGGCGGCCAGTCGCCTGGCCCTCAATCCGGTTTTGCAGGCGGAGGGATCCATTCCCCAAGTGCTGACGGCTCCGCCCGAGGGAGCCGGTTTGGGGTTTTGGGTGCTGGCCCTCTTGGGGTTGACGGTGTTGGTGGCGCTGGAGTCGGAACTGTTGGTGAGCACTCTAGAGGACACGCTGGAACACTTTCACATGACGTCGCTGTTTATGGGGGTGATTTTGTTGCCGATCATCGGCAATGCGGCAGAGCATGCGACGGCGATCACGGTGGCCATGAAAGACAAGATGGATCTCTCCTTCTCGGTGGCGCTGGGCTCGACGATGCAAATTGCCCTGTTTGTGGCACCTCTGCTGGTGCTGGCCGGGGATGTGCTGCATCAGCCCATGAACTTCAACTTCGGCACGGTAGAGTTGGTGGCCATTGCCGTCTCGGTGCTGCTGATCAATTCCGTTAGCAGCGATGGGCGCTCCAACTGGCTGGAAGGGCTACTGCTCTTGGCCACCTATGCCATCCTCGGGATTGCTTTCTTCTTTCTGGAGTGAGGCGTTAAAGTGTTCTGCACCGCTGACGCAAACGGCTCATGCTGCGAAGCTGCGAATGGTGCCCCGCACCGCTGACGGGAACGGTAGGCAGGCCGAAGCCGAGGAAAACGGGATCCCTGTTTTGGCCTCTCCTTTTCGGTGCATCTTTTGCCCTATCCCCCATAGGCGGGCCCGCATGGGGGCAGGAAACTGCTGAAAACAACGGCACCGCCCCCAACCTGCCTTTGCTCAACCGTTTGGATGCCCTAGAAGAGCTGCGGCAAGCGCTTAGCCTCCCCACCTCTTCTATCCAGGCGGAGGCCGTGACGCTGGATGGGCGGCGTTTGTTCGTGGTTACCGCACCGCAGGGGGATCCCGGCAGCCTGCCTCCGGTGTCGCAGCGGGTGCGCTCCATTGAACAAACCCTGCACCAGTTGGCCAGCGCCGGATTCGATCCAGAGGCGCTGCAGGTTGAAGTCACCCTGGACGGCCAGACCAACCAGCCTGTTATCCGGGTGAATGGGCGACATTTGCTGACCATCACCTCCCTCGATGCTCAATTCCAGGGCGCCCAACCCATGGACTGGGCTGAGCAGGTAGCCGGCATTGTTGAGGAAGCGCTGCGCACTTCGCAACGGGAGCGGCAGCCTCAATTTTTGCGCCGCCAAGCGGTGATTGCCCTCGGCATCCTGGCTGTGGTAGGGAGCCTGAGCCAGCTCTGCCAGCGAAAACGGCGACGGCTGCAGCAAAAACGCGATGCCCTGCAGACGGAATACCAGGCCATCCAAGCAGAGATTCAGGAGCACCTAGCGGGGGAAGAGCAGCCGGGCGTGGATCCCGTCTTGGTCGAACAACAGGCCGGACGCAAACGGCAGGAATCCTACTTGGAGCTGCAAATTCGCCTGCTGCGCCTGGTGCAAATTGGCCTGTGGGTGGGCGGAGTTGGGGTGAGCTTGGGCCTTTTCCCGCAAACGCGACCCCTGCAAACGTTTTTCCTGGTTTCGCTGCGCGGCCCTCTGTTGCGGTTGGTAGGGGTGGGTCTGGCCACCTATGGCAGTGTCTGGCTGAGTGGACTAGTGCTGGATAACCTCTTTGCTGCCCTGCGCCAAGAACAGTGGCAAAATGCCCCCACCTATCGCCTCAGCAAACGCCTCAGCACCTTTGCCAGCGTCTCTAAAGGAGCTGCAGCCACTACCCTGGTTTTGCTTGGATCCCTGGCTGGCCTGGCCTCGGTGGGGGTCAATATTGGCCCCTTAGTGGCCAGCCTAGGCTTTATTGGGCTGGGGATTTCCCTGGCTGCTCAGGATCTGATTAAGGACGTGATCAATGGGCTGTTGATTTTGATCGAAGATCAATTTGCCGAAGGGGATGTGATCGTGGTGGACGGGCGGGGCGGCCTTGTGGAACACATGGATCTGCGGCTAACCCAGTTGCGCAACACCGAAGGCAGCTTGATCTCTATCCCCAACAGTGCCATCCGGGTGGTGGAGAACCTCTCCAACGGCTGGTCACGGGTGGATCTGGGGATTGTGATCGCCTATGAAAACGATCTGGAACAGGCAATACGCATCACCGAGCAGGTGGCTCTGCAGATGTACCGGGAGCCAGCTTGGCGGGAAAAAATCCTCGAGCCCCCCGAAATGCACGGTGTCGATGATCTGGGGGAGCGGGGGATCACGTTGCGCATTTGGATCAAGGTGCAGCCCCTGCAGCAGTGGAGGGTGGCGCGGGAATACCGCCGTCGCCTCAAGCACGCCTTCGATCAAGCAGGGATCCAGATTCCTTTCCCACAGCAGACCCTCTGGTTCCACAGCCCCTTGGAGATGCGCATCCAGGGTCTCAGCCCAGAGGAGACCCACCGCTTGCTGCACCTGATGGAATCGCGGCTCGAGGCTCGCCTGCGGGAAAGGGATCCCGTTGCAAACGACTTGACAAATTGACAAAATAGGCGGCTGCCGAAAGCTTCTACCCTTAGCCGCTCAGCCGGCTAGCAGTTTCAACAGGGCGGTCGCGCCAGCAGGCCGCAAGTCTAGTGACTACTCATCGCCGATGATTTCCGGCTCAGTCAGTTCATCCGACATTTCGATGACAGCGCGGCGGATTGGCTTCATCCAGCCATCTTCTATATCATCCGGATCCTCGTAGCGGCGGCGCTTGGCGCGGTTGGCCACCTGTACCGTGATGCGATAGCGATTTTTGGAAGCGTTGATCAGAGCCTCTACCCGACGCATCAGCTCGTCATTGTCAATGGCCAGTTGATTCTTGCGGGAAGCCATAATCGCAGTCTTAAATCTTGATATCTTGTTGCCACCAGGATCCCAAGGGGACTCCGTCCCGCTACCGCGA
>NZ_JANSHQ010000157.1:0-3370 GCF_047461715.1 Synechococcus sp. R8-2
TAGGGTGCCGGAGGCATAGCACCATCGCGACAGCGGGTGAGCGGACTACGGATAGATTGCCCAATTGTCTACTTTTCCTTGAGGGATCCCGCATCCCATGCTGGGGAGAAGCGTTGGAAAGTCGGGGATCTCTAGGAAAGAATAGAAAGAGGGGGGATCCCTGCCCCTGATAGCAACCGGCTCTTCTCCTGCCGGCAATAGCGAGATGGCATCCTTGCCTGGTTATCCAAACGCTTGGCATCTTCTGTCTTCATGAGCACAGCCCAAGGCCCAACCGCCTCTCGTCTCGACCTTCTCCCCCCGGGAGAGGGAGGAATAGCGGCCAACCTCCTGCTGGAGTGGGATCCCGTCCTGCAGCACAAGTTCCAGCAGCTTGTCCAGATCTTCGCCGAGATGGAGCGGGTCTTGGTGGCCTACTCGGGGGGAGTTGATAGCAGCTTGGTGGCCAAGTTGGCCTGGGATCAGTTGGGGGAGCGGGCCCTGGCTGTCACCGCTGCTTCTCCTTCGCTGCTGCCCGAAGATTTGGAAGAAGCAATTCAGCAGGCTCGGCAAATCGGGATCCGCCATCAGATCGTCGAAACCCACGAGCTGGAGGATCCGAGCTACGCTGCCAACCCTGTTAACCGGTGTTACTTCTGCAAAAGTCACTTGCACGATACCTTGCGCCTGTTGGCCCGAGCCCAGGGATATAACCATGTGGTGGATGGTCTCAATGCCGACGATCTGGCCGATTACCGACCGGGGACACAGGCAGCTCGGGAGCGCGGCGTGCGTTCCCCTTTGGCGGAGGTGGGGATGAGCAAGCTGGAGGTGCGGCAATTGTCTCGCCACCTGGGGCTGTCTTGGTGGGATAAACCGGCCCAACCCTGCCTCAGCTCTCGCTTTCCCTACGGGGAGGCAATCACCCCTGAGAAGCTGCGTCGGGTGGGAGCGGCGGAGCGCTACTTGCGCAGCTTGGGTTGGCGGCAGGTCAGGGTGCGCTCGGAGAAGGACACCGCCCGCATCGAACTTCCTCCGGATCAGATCGTGGAGTTTGTGCAGAAAACCAATCTGGAAGCGCTGGTCAAGGCCCTGCAATCCTTCGGCTATCTCTATGTCAGTCTCGATTTGGAGGGCTACCGCAGCGGCAAGCTCAACCGAGTCCTCAACCTTTCCCAGTTGGCCACAAGCTAGCGGGCTGGGGAAGCCGTAGGGGATCTGTGTTGAAGTTTTGCGCCGGGTGATTATGAGAGGGTTGCGGTTGCTCTGGCTCTGCTTGGGGGTGCTGGGGTTGGCAGTTGCCGGCCCTACTGCGGCTCAGGTGGAGTCCCAGAAGAAGGGGGGCGCTCAGCCCATGGATACGACTGACCTCAGCGCCGTTGCCGACCGAACGTTACGGCTGCGTTCTGACCGGCAAACCTTCGATCAACGGGCGGAAGTCTTCCAAGCAGAAGGCAATGTGGAGATGCGGCTGGGCCGCTCTGTGTTGCGGGCGGATCGCCTGCGCATTGAACTGCGACAGCGGCGGGCTGTGGCCGAGGGCAATGTCTCTATTCAACTGGATCGGCAGCGCATTCAGGGATCCCGGCTGGAGTACGACTTTGAGCAAGAGCGGGGATTTTTGGAAGAGGCCTTCGGGCAGGTGGATATTGGCCAGTTGCAGGCCAGTGGATCCCCGGCAGCCGCCCTCTCTCCGCAGCGGCTGGTGCGCTTTCGTGCCGTTCGCATCCGCTTCGATGCCACCACCTGGGAAGGAGAACAGGTGCGGCTGACCAACGACCCGCTGGATCCGCCGGAGTTGGAGATTCGTAGCCCACGGGTGACCTCCACCCTGCAAGCCGATGGCTCCAGCCTTTTGATTGCCGAGGCCGGCCAACTGGCCTTCGACCAGGTCTTGTTTCTGCCTCTGCCCATTCGGTTGCGCTTCGACTCGTTGAACCGTCAGCCTCCGGTCAGCATCTTCTACGATGATTTCGACAGGGAAGAATTGCGGCGCGGCTTGATCCTCCAGTCCAACATCGAGCTGCTGCGGGATCCCAACGTGAGCTTGGTGCTCTCCCCGCAACTGTATCCACAACGTCTTTGGGGCAGTGAGCAGGGCCTTTTGGATGGGATCGGGCTGCGGGCCGATTTTCGTTGGCGGCAACCGGAAGCCAACGCTCAAACCTCGCTGTTTGCCGAGCTGCGGGGGATCGTCTTCCAGGAGTTTGCTCAGCGCTTGCGAGCCCAGGTCGAACACCGCATCACCACCGGCGATGGCGGAGAAGTCGCCTACACCTACGCCTATCGGGAACGCTTCTTCAGCGGTCGCCTGGGGTTTCAAATTGTGGAAAACCGCCTCGGTGCCAGCTACCGCTCACCCACCCTGCGCCTGGGCAATACCGGCTTGGATCTCAGCTACCGCATAGCCGTCGACTACATCGATGCCTTGGGGCAGCCGGATGAAATCGACACGGATCCGGAGTTGGCCTTAGCCAACACCACCGACCGCATTCAGCTCTCCCGCCTGCAACTGGGGGCAACCTTGAATCGCTCCTTTCCCCTCTGGAGCCCTCCCAAGACGGCGGCGGATCCCCCACCCCGCTTTTCCGCTCTGCCCATCGAGCAAGGGATCTGGCTCAGCACCGGTGTGAGCAGCAGCCAGTCTTTTTACTCCAATGGCCGAGCCCAGAGCTATACTGCCGGCAGTATTGGCATTGATGCGGTGATTGGGGCTTTTGTGGCCGATACCTTCGACTACACCAACCTGAGGGTGACCTACTCCAACGGTTTTTTGGCCGGAGCCTCGCCATTTTTGTTTGACCGCATCACCACGCGGGAACAGCTCGTCCTGGGCTTTTTGCAACAACTGTACGGCCCGCTGCGGGTAGGGGCAGAGACAACGGTAGATTTGCAGTCGGGCCAACAGGTGGATGTCGTCTATCGCCTGGGCTACGACCGCCGCACCTATGGCTTTAGCCTGCAGTACAATCCGGTGCGCCAGTCGGGGGCTCTGGAGCTGCGGGTGGAGGGCCTGAACTGGGATCCCGGCCAATCCTCGCCGCAGCCGACGACCGGATCGCGTATCCACGAGCCTTGATCCCCAAACTCCAAGGGAACGGAAAAATGTAATCCTGACTACTACTCTGTGGAGATTTTCTATGAAAAATTACCCCAACTTGGGGAGAAATCCTACCTCAAATCTGCCTTGAATTGCAGAACCCTTCTGGACATCGAAACGGTAAGGTAAGATACAGAAGTTACAGTCATTTTAAACAGGAATGAGACCTTTCCGTGGCATTGCTTCCTAACTCTCCTCTCCCAAAGGAGAGGGGCTGGGGGTGAAGGATGACTCCCTCTGTAAGCGGCGCGGAACGCTTGGGAAGTGTTTCAATCTAGTTTGGAATGACTA
>NZ_JANSHQ010000158.1:0-2523 GCF_047461715.1 Synechococcus sp. R8-2
GGGATCCCTGCTCTGGGTGCTGGATCACAGCCGTACAGCCATGGGGGGGCGCACTTTGCGGCGCTGGTTGCTGCAGCCTTTGCGGGATTCGGAGCAAATCCGCCTTCGCCAAGACACCATCCAAGAGCTTTTGGAAAACCCTTCTCTGCGGGCCCGCCTGGGATCCCTTCTGGACTCTCTGTACGACCTGGAGCGGCTGGCCAACCGCGTCGGATCGGGCACCGCCAACCCGCGCGAGATGGTGGCCTTGGGATCCTCCTTGGGCAAACTGCCCCAGTTGGCCGAGCTGGTGGGGGAAGCCAAGACTCCCCTCTTGCAAAGCCTGCAACAGGTGGATCCCGCCCTGGTTGAGCTGGGCCAACGCATTGAGCACACCCTCTTGCCCTCGCCCCCGCCCATCCTTACCGAAGGGGGTCTGATCCGGCCCGGGGTGGATCCGGAGCTGGACAGGCTGCGGCAGCAGGTGGAGCAAGACCGCCAGTGGGTTGCCCAGTTGGAAAAAAGCGAGCGCGACCGCACTGGGATCCCCACTCTCAAGGTGGGCTTCAACAAGGCCTTCGGCTACTACCTCAGCATCAGCCGCGCCAAGGCCCACCAAGTCCCCAAAGAGTACATCCGCAAGCAAACCCTGACCAACGAAGAGCGGTTCATTACCCCCGAGCTCAAAGAAAAAGAGGCCCGCATCCTCACAGCCCAAACCGACATCAACCAGCGGGAATACGAGCTGTTTGTGCAGTTGCGCCAAGAGGCAGGATCCCGGGCCGAAGCCATCCGCCAAGTGGCCCAGACCCTGGCTGCCGTCGATGCTCTGTTTGGCCTGGCGGAAGTGGCAGTGCAGCAGGGATACACCCGTCCCCTCCTCACAACAGACCGCCGGCTCATGATCGAGGAGGGTCGCCACCCGGTGGTGGAAAAATCCCTGCCCCAGGGCCTCTTCGTGCCCAATTCGGTGCAACTGGGATCCCCCCACGGCCCGGATCTCATCGTCCTCACCGGCCCCAACATGTCCGGCAAGTCCACCTACTTGCGGCAGATTGGGCTGATCCAGATCCTGGCCCAGATGGGCAGCTTTGTCCCGGCGCGGCGGGCGGAGCTGGGCCTGTGCGACCGCGTGTTTACCCGCATCGGCGCCGTCGATGACCTGGCCACGGGACAGTCCACCTTCATGGTGGAGATGAACGAGACGGCCAACATCCTCAACCACGCCGGCGAGCGCTCCCTGGTGCTTCTGGACGAGATTGGCCGAGGCACTGCTACCTTCGATGGCCTTTCCATTGCCTGGGCGGTGGCGGAATACCTGGCCACTCAGGTGCGCGCCCGTACGGTCTTTGCCACCCACTACCACGAGCTCAACCAACTGGAGACCTTGCTGCCCAACGTGGCCAACTTTCAGGTGGTGGTCAAGGAATTGCAAGATCGCATCATCTTCTTGCACCAGGTACAGCCTGGGGGGGCAGATCGCTCCTATGGCATCGAGGTGGGGCGCATGGCCGGCCTGCCCCAGCCGGTAATCCAGCGGGCCGAACAGGTGCTGGCCTTGGTGGAAAAACACAGCCGCATCGGCCTGGGCTTGAGAAACCAAGGGAAAAGCCGCCTCGCCCAAAAGAACTCCAAAAAAGAGCCCGCTCCCAATGGGATCCCCGACCCTGCCGTTGGGGATCAACTGTCTTTGATCCCAGCGCCTCTCTTTCCCGATTAGCCTTAGGCTCCCCTACCCCTGTCGGGATCCCGTTCTTGCAACCCCAGGGCTGCAGCCAGCCCATCCAGCTCATCCCGATGCCCCTCCACCCACAGGTGGGATCCAGGGGCCGTTCGCGTTGGTGCTGTGGGGGAACCGTGCTGTCCACAGAAGGGGAGCGGGACGGAGTCCTCGTCGGCTTCCTGCAGTTTCAGGCGGATTTGTTCCGGGCGTTGGTTGCGCTGCCGGTAGTACCAACCCGCCCAAGGAGAAGCCAGCACCACCATCCAGGGCCAAGCTCCCCACCCCGGCTCAAGGGTCTGCAGCACCAAGGCCAAACAGGCCAGTCCCGTCCCCGCCAGCCCCGTCAAAAAAAGGGCCAGCCCCACGCTAGCCTGACCCTGCCCTGCAAAGGTGGCGATCCCCTCGGCATCGGCGGACTGGAGACGATAGCCACGCCTTTCCAAGTGCTCCCGTAGAGCGGATCCCATTTCCTCCAGGCTGCGACTGCTGAGATAGACGCGAGTCTCAACGCGATCTTTGCCCGAAGCTCGCAGGAAAAAGAATAGACCGATGGCCAATAGAGTCGTCAACGCCAAGGTTGAAACCTTTTCCCCCGTCAGCGGGGCTATGGCCAACCCAAGTGCCTGAGCAGAGCCCAGTCCGCCCAGAGGAAGGGGGTTGACCTGTTCGGGGAGTCTGGCTCCCCCACAGCTGGGTGGGATAGGTGAATAGGAACAGTTCATCGAATAGAATCGAATAGATTGGAATAGGCAAAGCAATTTACACGCTACCTTTGAAGTTTAGACCCTCTAGGATGGATGGGTTACTTCCCCCAAGGACGA
>NZ_JANSHQ010000159.1:0-2675 GCF_047461715.1 Synechococcus sp. R8-2
AATGCTACGGGCAGGTTTTTTCTGAGAGGATTTCAGCAATGGCCGCAGCCACCCGCTCTTGTTGACAGGTGGTCAACTCAGGAAAACACGGCAAAGACAACACCTGAGCCGCACATAGCTCGGCATTGGGCAGATCCCCCCGCCGGTAGCCCAGCCCTCGGTACACCGGCTGCAGCGGCAACGGCAGAGGATAGTAAACCCGACTGCCAATGCCCCGCTCCTTCAGACCCTGCTGCAAATAGTCCCGCCGCCGCGAATCCAACGGCTCAGAACCCACCACCCGCACCGTGTACTGATGCCACACCGAGTTCCCCCCCACCCCCACCTGGGGCAACATCAAGCCCGGGATCCCTTGCAGCAAGCGGTGGTAACACTCCGCAATCCCCTGCCGCCGCCAGTTCCACTCCCGCAGATAAGGCAACTTCACCGAGAGAATCACCGCCTGCAGCGCATCCAAACGACTGTTGAGACCCAGATACTCGTGGTGGTACGGACGGGTCTGCCCATGCTCCCGCAGCGCCCGCACCCGCCTGGCCAGTTGGGGATCCCGCGTCACCACCGCCCCCCCATCCCCAGCCGCACCCAGATTCTTGCTGGGAAAAAAGCTGAAGCAGCCCACCTCCCCCCAAGTGCCCACCGGCCTGCCCCCCCAGCAGGCCCCCACCGCCTGGGCACAATCTTCCACCACCGCCAAGCCGTGCCGCCGGGCAATAGCCAGAATCTGGGTCATGTTGGCCGCCTGCCCAAACAAATGCACCACCACCACCGCCTTGGTGCGGCAGGAGATGCTCTTTTCCAGCAGCTGCGGATCCAGGTTAAAGGTGCACGGATCCACATCCACAAACACCGGACGCGCCCCCACCCGGCTGATGGCGGCAGCCGAGGCAAAAAAACTAAAGGCACTGGTGAGCACCTCATCCCCCGCCTGGATGCCCAAAGCCTGCAAAGCCAACACCAGGGCATCGGTACCGGAATTGCAGCCGACGGCCTCCAAAGAGCCACCCCCCAAAAACTGGGCAAACTGCTCCTCAAAGCGCTGCACCGCCGCCCCGCCGATGTACTGGCCAGAGGCCAGCAGAGCCTCCACCTGCGGCTGCAACACCGCGGCCAAAGCCCGGTACTGCCCCGTCAAATCCAACAGCGGAATCGGCTCCTCCGTCATGGTGCTGCCTTTGGAGAAGGTGGCGGCCACAGCCCATCATCGCGGATGAGAGCCTGTGTACACAACGCTCTGGCCCAGAAGGGTTCTGGGGTTTGTCTTCCGCGGGTCGAGCTGGCCCTGAATCTATCCACCCAATCTGAGATAGAGTAGGCGGGGATCCCCTAGGCTGGATACAGCTTTCTACAGGATGCTTTATGCAGGCGGTTTCTCCAGCAGCTAAAGCCCCTTTGGCACCTCGGATTCTGGCTTTGGTGCCGGGGGGGATTGGTGACCAGATTTTGTTTTTCCCCGCCCTGGCCAGTTTGCGGCAGCGCTTTCCTGAGGCGGAGCTGGAGGTGGTTGTGGAGCCGCGGGCAGCAGGGGCTTATGAGGTTTGCCCTTCGGTGAGTCGGGTGCTGACTTTTCCGTTCAAAGAACAGCTGTCGTTGGGGGATCTCAGCGACCTGCTGGGGCGGATTCGCGAGCGGCAGTATGACGGGGTGCTGAGCCTGGGCCGAAGCTTGGGGGTCAAGCTGTTGTTGTGGCTGACCGGCATTCCCAAGCGGGTGGGCTATGCGCCGCCGGGGCCGGGGCGACCTTGGCTGACCGACCCGGTGCCCCTGAAGCCAGCCCAGTATGCTGCCCAGATGTACCACGACCTGGTGCAGGGGTTTGGCATTGCTGCGCCGGCGGGGTTGCCCCAGATTCGTCTGAAAAAAGCAGACCTGGAGTGGGCAGAGCAGGAACGCAAGCGCCTTTTGGGGAATGCCGCTCAAGATTATGTGCTGTTGCATCCGGGGGCCAGCCAGCTGTCGCAGGAGAAGGGAATTCAGAAGATCTATCCCTCTGCCAACTGGGTCAAGGTCATCAAGGGTTTTCGGGAGCAGCGGCCGGAGCTGCCGTTGGTGCTGGTGGTGGGGCCAGAGGATGAGCAGCTGGCGGAGGGCTTTCTGGCGCAACTGCCGGAGCTGCCGGTGAGCCGTCCTGTCCGGCTGGGGCAGCTGGCGGCCTTGATTGGTGGGGCAACGCTGCTGTTGTGCGCCGATAGCGCTCCCATGCATTTGGCGGTGGCGGTGCAGACGCCGCTGGTGGCGTTGTTTGGGCCCACCGACCCGCTGCGGCTGCTGCCTTCAGAGGGGCCGTTTCGGGCGGTCAAGGGGGCCGATGGGAAGGTGGAGTCGATTGCCCCCGAGCAAATTCTGCAGGTGATCTTTCCGGCCTAGAGCCAAGGTTTTCGTGGCAGCAACCCAGTCCAGTTTCTCTGCAGGCGGACCGAGAAGCCTTCTAGCCTGGGAGATGTGTCCCTGTCTGCTTTTAGCCGGCGGGAGAGCTTGCTTTGTCACCTTGGCTCTCCTAGGCTTGCTGGCGAGCGACCGTAAGGCAGTCAGCATTGCTGTTGACCGGGGGAACTTCTGCCCTCTTGGGGGAAAGGGGCTGGGGAAGTAGGGGATTCTCATGCGGACGAAGGGACTTGAACCCTTACGCCTTGCGGCACTAGATCCTAAGTCTAGCGCGTCTGCCGTTCCGCCACGTC